>NZ_SGUB01000049.1:0-8721 GCF_005435235.1 Halorubrum sp. GN12_10-3_MGM | reverse complement strand
AGTTCTTCGGTGGCGGCGGTCGCGGCCGCGGCGGCGGTGGCGGCGGCAACCGCCCGCGGCAGGGGCGCGACCTCAAGACCGGACTGACGATCGACCTCGAAGAGGCGTTCAACGGGGCGACCAAGGAGGTCACGCTCACGCGACCGACCGAGTGCGACACCTGCGGCGGCGCGGGGCATCCCCCGGACGCCGACGTGGAGACCTGCCCGCAGTGTAACGGCCGCGGGCAGGTCCAGCAGGTCCAGCAGACGCCGCTCGGGCGCGTCCAGCAGACGTCGACGTGTCCCCGCTGCGAGGGCGAGGGCGAGCTGTACAGCGAGGACTGCGCCGACTGCGGCGGCGACGGCGTCGTCCGCGAGGAGGCGACGCTGTCGGTCGAGATTCCGGCCGGGATTCGCTCCGGGCAGAGCCTCCGGATGGAGCGCGAGGGCGCGCCCGGGGAGAACGGTGGCCCGAGAGGCGACCTGCTCATCGAGGTCGATGTCGACGTCGGCGACCGGTTCGAGCGCGACGGCGACGACCTCCGCGTCAACGAGGCGATATCCTTCCCGCAGGCCGTCTTCGGCGACACCGTCGAGGTGGAGACGGTCGACGGAACGGTCGAGATGGATGTCCCCGCGGGGACCCAGAGCGGCGAGACCTTCCGGCTTCAGGGCAAAGGGATGCCCCGCCTCCGTCGTCGCGGTCGCGGCGACCTTTACGTCCAGGTCGCCGTCGTCGTGCCCGAGTCGCTCAACGACGAGCAGCGCGAGGCGCTGGAGGCGTTCGCGGAGGCCGGCGGCGAGGACATCGACGTCGGCGGCGGCTTCTTCGAGAAGCTGAAAAGCTCCTTCTGAGTGGCGTTCGCGGCGCCGCGCCTCTTCCCTCACGGCCCGTAGCTTTTCGATCCCTCGCGGCGACGGTCAGCGCATGGGCTACGACACGACGGCCTACGACGACGTGGAACCGCGCGCGCCCGGGATGTTCTTCCTCCGAGAGGCGCTCGACTGCGAGCGGCTCGGCGTGACCGTCGTCGAGGCCGACGACGGCTGGGAGGGGATGGAACACGACCACGGCGACGCCGACCACGAGGAGGTGTACCTGCTGCTCCACGGCGAGGCGACGCTCACCGTCGACGGGGACGCCGTCGCCCTCGCGCCCGGCGACGCGGTCCGGGTCGACCCGGAGTCCACCCGCGACCTCGCCTTCTCGGCCGACGGCTCGAAGATGGTGATCGCCGGCGCGCCCTGACGCCGCCCCGACGCAGTCCGGTCGGGCCGCGGGGTCGCCTCCGGGACGCCGCAGCGTTAAGACGCGCGCGTTCCGAGAACCGAGTATGGAACTCGTCGGCGAACTCCTCGCGCGCGACCGACGCAGTCGCGACGTGGCGCTCGTGACGCCGGACGGCCGGGAACGGACCTCCCACGACCTGATCACGAACGGCTACAAGGCGGCGAACGTGCTCCGGTACCTCGGCGTCCGGACGGGCGCGACCGTGGCCGTCGAGCCGATTCCGGGATTCCACACGACGCTCGCGTTCCTCGGCGCGGCCGCCGTCGGGGCGCCGGTCCGGTTCGACCCGGCGGCGGGGATCGACGCCGGCGACCGCGTCGTCCTCGCACCGGTCGCGACCGCGGCCGCGCTCGATCCGGCGCCAGGAACGAACCTCGCCGCCTTCGGCGGCTCGCCCGAGCGTCCCGACACCACGCACTGGGAACAGGAGCTGTGGAGCGAGAACCCCGGGATGCCGCCGAGCGACATCGCCCCCGACGACGCCGTCGTCCGCGGGGCGGACCTGTCGGTCAGCCACCGCGACCTCTGTTCGCGCGCCGCAGCCGCGGTCGAGGCCGCCGGGATCGGAGACGAGACGCGAGTCGTCCTCAGAGCACCCTTCTCCGACCCCTCGGCGCTCGCCGCCGGCCTCGTCGCCCCGCTCTCCGCCGGCGGGACGGCGGTGCTCGCGGCGACGGGCGGCGGAGACGCGTCGGCCGACGAGTCTCGCGGCGACGTGGCGGTCGCTCCGGCGGGAAAACCAGTACCGGAGCCGCGGCGGATCGACCCGGCGTCGCTCGCGTCGACGACCGAGTGAGCGGTCCCGGCTCGGTCGCGGCCGGGATCAGTCGTCCGCGGGGTTCGGCTCCGCGGCCGCCTGACCCTCGTGTCGGAGACAGGCGGACTCGTGGTCCGGCGTGTGGACCGTCCGTTCCGGCTCGGTCTCGGCGCACGGCGTCGTGATCGCGTTTCGCAAGACCTCTCCCGCCCGCTCGTCGTTCCCGTCGATCAGGAGATCCAGCGCCTCCGAGAGGGTCCGTTCGAGGTCGGGGTCGTCGACGGTCTCCCCGATGTCGAACTCCCGGCGGATCTCCGCCTGGACCTCCGCGTCGGTCGGGTCGGAGCCGCCGGCGGCGATGTTCTCGCGGACCTGTTCGACGTCGACCTCGCCCGCGCTGACCTTGTCGCGGAAGTTCAACAGCCCGCGCCAGTCGGCCTGATCGACGTCGACGCCGTCCGGTTGGATCACCTTGTGACACCGGGTGTGGAACCGACACCCGCTCGGCGGGTTCGTCGGACTCGGCACGGTGCCCTTCAGCTCGATGCCGCCGACGCTCGCGCGCGGGTCCGGCGTCGGGATCGAGGACAGCAGCGCCTCGGTGTATGGGTGTTGCGGGTCGGTGAAGATCTCCTCCACCGGCCCGATCTCGACTATCTCGCCGAGGTACATCACGGCCACGCGGTCACAGATCTGGCGGATGACGGACATGTCGTGGCTGATGAACAGAAGCGACAGCCCGAACTCGTCTTGGAGGTCGTTGATCAGCGAGAGTATCTCCGCCTGGATGGAGACGTCGAGCGCGCTCACCGGCTCGTCGGCGATGATGAGGTCCGGGTTCAACACGAGCGCCCGGGCGAGCGCGATCCGCTGTTTCTGCCCGCCGGAGAACTCGTGCGGGTACCGGTCGAAGTCGCTCGCCGAGAGCCCGACGCGTTCGAGCAGGTCCTCGACGATGGCGCGACGCCGGTGGCGGTCGCTCATCCCGTGGACCTTGAGCAGCTCGCCGACGGCGTTCCCCACGGACACCCGCGGGTCGAAGCTCGACGACGGGTCTTGGAAGATCATCTGGGCGCCCCGCCGGAACGCCATCATCTCGTCGTCGTCGAACTGCGTCACGTCGTTGGGGTGGGTTCCGTCGGGGTCGCGCGTCGCGCCCCCGCGTCCGTTCCCGTTGAAGATGACCTCGCCCGAGGTCGGCTCCTCCAAGTGGATCACCGAACTCGCCGCGGTCGACTTCCCGCACCCGGACTCGCCGACGAGTCCGAGCGTTTCGCCCTCTTCGATGTCGAAGCTGATCCCGTCGACGGCGCGGGCGGCGCCGACCTTCCGGTTGAACAGCCCCTTCCGGATCGGGTAGTGTTTCTTCAGGTCGCGGACCGAGAGCAGCGGCTCAGTCATCGGCGGGACCCACCTCGCTGTCGCCGTCGGCCGCTCCGTCGCCCGGTCCGAGCCCGTCGCTCCTGACTACCGACGGGTTGCCGCCCGGCCCGTAGTGGACGCAGGAGACCTCCTGGCCCGGCGCCACCTCGACCTCGTCCGGCTGGTCGCCGGTGCGACACGCCTCCTCGGCGTACTCGCACCGCGGAGCGAACCGGCAGCCGTCCGGCGGGTCGTGCGGGTCCGGGAGCGTCCCCGGAATGCCGCCGCCGGATCCCCCGAACTCCGGCAAACACTCCAGCAGTTGCTGTGTGTACGGATGCCCGGGGTGATCGAAGATGTCGAGGACGCCGCCCCGCTCCATCACCTTCCCGGCGTACATCACGACGATCCGGTCGGCGATCTCCGCGACGACGCCGAGGTCGTGCGTGACGAACAGGATTCCCATCTCGAACTCCTCTTGGAGGTCGTCGAGGAGCCGCAGGATCTGCGCTTGGACGGTCACGTCGAGCGCGGTCGTGGGCTCGTCGGCGATGAGCAGGTCGGGGTCCCCGACGAGCGCCATCGCGATCATCACGCGCTGCTTCTGTCCGCCGGAGAACTCGTGCGGGTAGTCGTCGAACCGCGAGCTCGCGTTCGCGATCCCGACGCGGTCCATGAGGTCGACCGCCTTCGCGCGGGCCTCGTCGTCGGAGACGTCCTGGTGGATCTGGAGCGCCTCGGTGATCTGCCACCCGACCGTGTAGCAGTGGTTCATCGCCTCCTGCGGGTTCTGGAAGATGTGTGCGATCTCGTTGCCCCGGATGTTCTGAAGCTCCGATTCGGGGAGCGACAGCAGGTCGCGCCCGTCGTACCGGACGGTCCCCTCGATCTCTCCCGGCGGGGTGTTGATAATCCGCGTGATCGACTCCGTCGCGACCGTCTTTCCCGACCCCGACTCGCCGACGATACACACCGTCTCGCCGGTGTCGACGCTGAAGTCGATCCCGTCGACCGCGGTGAGCGTTCCGTTGTCGGTGCTGAACGTCGTCGTGAGGTTTTCGACCTCGAGTAGTGGCTGATCGTCGGCCATTATTCGTTCTCCGCCTCCGCTTCGGGGTTCAGCGCGTCCAACAGCGCGTCACCGAGGAAGTTGAACGCGAGGATGGTCAGGAACAGCACGATACCCGGCGCTAACACGATCCACGGGGCGAACGAGAGGTCGCTCCGCCCGGCGGAGATGAGCTGCCCCCACGAGGGCACCGTCGAGTCGCCGATCCCGAGGAACGCGAGCTGGGCCTCCGCGAGCAGGAAGCCGGGAATGAGCAGCGTGAGCTGGGTGATGATGCTGCTCGCCGCGTTCGGCACGACGTGTCCGCGGATCACTTGATACGTGCTCGCGCCGCTGATCCGGCTCGCCTTGATGAACTCCTCCTCGGAGATCGACAGCGACTTGCTCCGGATGTAGCGGGCGGTCCCGCCCCAGGCGAACAGCGAGAACACCACGATGAACATCCCCAGTCCGGCCCCGTAGATGTACAGGATGAGCAGGAACATCAGGAACGTCGGGAACGAGAGGATGATGTCGACGAACCGCATCATGATCTCGTCGACCCACCCGCCGGCGTACGCGCTGAGCGTCCCGAACGAGATCCCGATCGTGGCGACGATGGTCGTCGTGATGAAGGCGATCTGCATGCTGATCGTCATCCCGTAGACGATCATCGTGAACACGTCCTTCCCGCCCTGCGTGGTCCCGAGCGGGTGTTGCCAGGTGCCGTAACACCGTCCGTTCATCACCTCGCCGACGCACGTCGCCGGCGTCGTGTCGACGACGGAGGTGAACACCGGCGGCTGGTAGGCGATGAACAGGTCCTGTTGCGGCGCGTTCATGACGAGCGGGCCGACGAGCCCGCCGACGAACACGATGCCGAGCCAGCCGAGGCTCACGACCGCGGGGCGGTTGCGCTTGAACTCCTTCCAGTAGTACCGCGTCATCCGCGGGTTCTGGTACAGCGGCAAGACGAGGTACCAGAACGCCAGGAACAGTGTGAAGATGAAGAAGAAGTCGAGGCTCTCCAAGTTCCGTTCGAGGCCGATGAACTCGAAGGTCGGGGTGCGCTGGCCGGTGAACCGCCAGTCGTACACGCCGAGCAGCGCGAGCGGCAGGGTCGTCAGCAGCATCCCGATCGAGTTGGTCGACAGATCGAACCGCCCCGACCGCGAGAGGTCGTTCCAGTCGACTTGATCGAACCGTTCGGAGTCTTCAGTTGCCATTGTTTTCGGTTATGTTACCTGTCATCGTAGCTGATCCGCGGGTCGAGCACGGTGAACACGATGTCCTCGAGGAGGTTCCCGATGACGGCGACGAAGGTGAAGAACAGCGTCGTCCCCAACACGAGGTTCGTGTCCTGCGCGAGCAGCGCTTCGTAAGTCAACCGTCCCAGTCCGGGGATACCGAACACGACCTCGACGAGGAGTGACGACCCGAGGAACAGCGCGAGGAGCTGTCCCACGAGCGTCGTCGAGAGCGGGACGAGGGTCGGTCGCATGACGTGATACGCGTACGCACGAAGCGGGGAGACCCCCTTCGCCTTTGCCGTCTTCATGAAGTCGGCGTTCTGGAACTCCGCGGACTCGTTCCGGGAGACGCGCATGACGGCGCCGATCGACCCGGTGACCAACACGAACACCGGGACCGACAGCTGGATCGCGTTCTCCACGCTGAACACCGGTGCGCTCGTGTTGTAGATCACCGGTATCACCTCCAGCCACACGCCGAAGATCAACAGGAGGATGATCCCGAAGAAGAAGTTCGGGATGGCGTAGCCGAAGAAGGCGAACCCGGTCGCCGCGTGGTCCTTCCAACTGTACATGTTCGCGGCGGAGTAGACGCCGACGAGCGGCCCCAAGGTGATCGTGAGGATGGTCCACGGAATCGAGTACTGCGCGGTGTAGTACAGCGCCTGCGTGACCGCCTCCATCACGGGCTGGCTCCGGCTCACGGACCAGCCCCAGTCGAGCGTGTACACGCTCCGGATGAAGTCGAAATACCGGACGTGAAGCGGCTGGTCGAGCCCGCGCAGCTCGCGTACCCGCTCGGCCGCCTCCGCCGGATCGCCGCCTTGAAGCGCCGCCTGCGTCGCTGCCCGCTGGACGGCCGGGTTCGGCGCGGCCGAGAGCAGCAGGAACGTGATCGTGACGATAATGAGCGATACGACTGCTGCCCAGAGAACCCGAGCGGTGACGTACCTTCCAAATCCCATGTGATGTGTAAGTCGGTAGGGTGAGAACGGGGTGGCTCGCTCTTACTCGTCCGTCGACGGGTAGAACTCGGACCAGCGGGGCTGCCAGGTGAAGTGGGAGGAGGCGAGTCCGCGGTAGACCCCTTGGATCAGCTCCTCTTTGCCGATCGCCGCCGCCATCGCCTGGCGGAACGGAACGAGCTGGAACATGTTGCCCGGACCGGTGTTCCACCCGTTCGCGCGCTGGTTCACGGAGATGATCGTGTTGTACGGCGTGGGAACCTGCCGGACGGTCACGTTATCGTCTTCGCTGTACGACTCGTACTGCTCCGGCGGAATCGCCGCCGCGTCCGCCTCGCCCGTCTCGAGCGCACCGAGACGCGACGCCTGCTCTTGAACGACGCTGATCGACGCCTCCTCGAAGAGCGGCCCTTCGGAGAACAGGTCCGGCCCCTCGTCGATGTCCCGGAGGTAGTACTCGTCGTTCCGGACGTACTCGGTACCCGAGCCGCGGTTCCACTCTTCGAGCTCGAACGGCCCGAGGTTCCCCGAGAACTGG
This sequence comes from Halorubrum sp. GN12_10-3_MGM, assembly GCF_005435235.1. NCBI lineage: Archaea > Methanobacteriati > Methanobacteriota > Halobacteria > Halobacteriales > Haloferacaceae > Halorubrum > Halorubrum sp. GN12_10-3_MGM. The sequence continues at coordinate 1,529 of NZ_SGUB01000049.1, read as the reverse complement.
AGTTCGAGGAGCTCCTCGTCCTGCTGGAGCCCCTCCACGTCCTCCTCCTCGACGTACGGTTCGAGGAGGGCACGCGGAATCGGGTAGAGGTACGGGTCGTACGTCTGGGGCCACAGCACGTTCGACGTTTCCAGCGTCGCCTCGAACTCGAGTTCCCCGGTCTGCTCGACTTCGACGCCCTCCCAGCTGTCCGAGTCGGCGGTGTTCGCCCAATCGGCCTGTTGGACCTCCTGGATCTGATAGACGAAGTCCTCGGCGGTGACCTGCCCGTACGGCTCGCTGAACTGGAGGTTATCACGGAGTTCGAACGTCCACACCTCGCCGTCCTCCGTGGACATGTCGTACAAAAGCGGGAAGTACTCCTGGTTCTCGTCGAACGTGTAGCCGGGATCGATCGCGCGCTCGATGGCCGTTCCGGCCCCGGACTCGTTGTTGTACAGCGGGTTCAGCGTGTTGAAACTGGCTCCCGTGACCGTGTCGTACGAGCCCGACACGCTGGGGTCGTCGATGTGCCACGCCGGGAGGTCCCAGCCGTTCGAGAAGTTCTCGATCGGACCGGTGAGGTCGGGGTTGTACCCGATGATATCGTCGCCCAGAGTGAGCATGATGTAGGGCTGTTCGCGCGCGAGGTTCGCGAAGATGTCAACGAACGCCTGCCGGATCTCGTCCCGACTCGTCGCCTGCCTCGCCTGCTCGAACAGGGACTCGACGTCGAACTGCGGGTAGTAGCCGACCGGGTTGAAGTTCGCGTTCGCCCCGTCGAAGAACGTCTGGTTCGTGAGGGGGTTGAGCGGGTACGTGTTCAGCCCGAAGTTGACCGACATATCCCACGCCTCGTTGCTCGTGACGGAGCGCGGCCCCGGGTTCCGCGGTCCGGGGTTCGACCACTCCACCTCTTCGCCGTTAACCGTATCCGTCCCGCCTTCGGGGTCGCCCGAGTAGTACTCGTTACTGAACCGAGTCCCGTCGATCGCTTCGGGAGTGACGCTGATACCGAGGTTGTTCTCGAGTTCCTGTGCGATGAACTCCGCGAGGAGCTGATTGGTCTCGGAGGCGGCGCTGTGATAGATGTCGATCTCGACCTGGTCTCCTTCGGGGTTGACCATGACGTCCCCGTCGAAGCCGTAGTCGTATTCCGACTCCTCGAACGCCTCCCGTGCCAGGTTGCGAGCGACCTCCGATCCGTAGAGGTCACCGACCCCGAACCGGGGGAAATCGGGAACCTCGACTTCGCCGCCCCCGCCGCCACCGCCGTCAGAGCCGTCCGACCCGTCACCGCCGTTTCCGGAACAGCCGGCGAGCGTTACGGCGCCGGCGAGGCCGAGCGCGGAGAGCCATTGTCGCCGGCCGATATGCCGGGAATCATCACGATTCTCAATGTTTCGCCGTGGCATACCAAGTAGTAAGATTGTGTGTATAAAAAACTTCAGACTTATGGATAGTTGTTAGGGACGATCATCTTACATCCGTGTTAGTGATCGCCGGTCTTAGAGACGTATTCATGATTGGAACGCACATTTTACCGGAAA
>NZ_SGUB01000048.1:0-9026 GCF_005435235.1 Halorubrum sp. GN12_10-3_MGM | reverse complement strand
CCGTCAGCACGACAGTATTGCTCTCTGTGTCCAGTTCGAAACCACCTGTATCACCGTTGAATTCCGTCAATCGCATCAACTGTTCTTGTCTGTCGGCCCGCTCGGCTTCGCGGCGGGTCCGAACGGCATTGCGGATCCGGTTGGCCAAGAGTTCGTACCGTTCGGTGCCGCTCCCCTTCTGGAGATAGTCGGTGACACCGGCAGCAATGGCGTCACTGGCGACTGCCTCGCTGCCCTTGCCGGTGAAGAGAATAAACGGGAGGTCGGGATACTCCTCTCGGACAGCCTGTAGGAATTCGATGCCATCCGTGCCGGGCATATTGTAGTCCGAGACGACGCAGTCAGGCGGGCGGTCATTAATATTCTCCAACCCCTCATCGGCACTGGTCGCTGTCTGGACAGCGAAGCGGTCGTCCTCGCGTTCGAGAAACGTCCCTGTCAGGTCCGTGATGGAGGGGTCATCATCGACGTGGAGAACCTGAATCTTTTGGTGAGAACGGAACGGCATGGTGTACAATGTGTTGTTATTATCAAAAAACTACTGGCCAACTATGAATTAATTTCTCGACATCGACAAGGTCAATTTCAGTCCTGATTCTGCTAATTTGAAATAACAATGCTCTGATGCTGACTTCATCCTCTGTATCTCGCACGGCTATCCTATCAGTCTCTAAGGATTTCAACAAAAGAGTAACACCTTATCAGTCGCTTCGTTTTGCCGGCCGCCGAATCTCCGCCGTATCCGACCCTTCCTCCGCGTAGAACGGGATCTGATCACCCTGCTCGATCTCCCACTCCTCCGCGAGCGGTCGCGGAATCGTCACGGTCACGCTGCCGTCTCCTTCCTGTGCGGTGCGACAGTCGGCGAACCGGTTCTGAATGCCCATACCAACTCTTCTGCTTGTCTGTTAATAAATCGGCAGAACCCACAGAACCTCTTAGATAGACCCCCAAAACCTCCCAATTTTCTGTGATTTAGACGACGGCGCCGCGATGTCCGCGTGTCGAGCCGTCAGATCGGTTCGGCTGTCGAAGCCATGAACGACGACGACACCGGCTCGGAGAACGAGTCCGACGACGGCGGGACGTGGTGGACTGACTGGCGGAATCACCGGGGGGACGCGTGACGGCGGTCGCTCGTCGTTTTGGTCTCAACGAGGACCTTGAGGCGGGGTTCGTGACGCTCGCCGGCGGCCTCGCGATGCTCGCCGACAAGGCGGAGGTCGGGGTCTCCCTCGTTCTCCTCGGCGGGCTGGTCGTCCTTCTCTCCGAGAAAACGGAGCTGCGGGGGACCGGCGCGTGAGCTGGGACCCGACGGGGATCGTAGTCAGCGATGCCTTCCGCGAGTACGTCGAAAAGTTACGAGAGAGCGCCTCGGACGGCGATAATGTCCATTCTGACAAAATGACTCAGACAGCCAGCGGTACGTTCGGAGGAGTGGCATGAATATCAAAAAGACAGGGCTCGCGACGCTGTTGGTGTTCGCGGTCCTTACATCAATGGCGGTCCCGGCGGCCGCACAATCCGGAGCGGAGCTCGCGGACCGAGAGGTGGTCGTCGACGACGAGACGGAGAGCGTGTACCTCGAGGTCACCAACTCGAGCGGCGACGCGCTCAACTACACGGTCTACGGCCTCTCGGATGGACTCTCGACTGAGGTCGACTCGGGGACGATCTCCTCAGCGGACGCGAACGATACGGTTCGACAGACGTTCGCGGTCAACGCGACCGAGTACGACTCCTACCGTGTCGTCGTAACTGAGGACGCGAGCGACTCCGACGAGGAGTCGGCAGACGATATCGAGGTCGGCGCGACGGTCAACCAGGCCGGCGGCGGCGGAATCTTCGCCGGAGTCGGCGGGAGCGGGTTGTTTAGCACACAAAACATCCTAATCGGTGGGGTCGTCGCGGTCGGAGCATACGCGCTCGGACTCCTGGACCCGGTCAAAGAGGCGCTGGAGGGTTGATATGCCTCCGCTAAACCTCGGAGACGGCGGCGGAGTCGATACCCTGAGCGGTATCACGACGTTTCTCTCTGAGGGCGGGTCGGCGGCGCGTGTTCTCACGAGCTCGGTTCTCGGGGTGCTTATCTCGCCGGTCGTCGCGGTCGTCGACGTGATCGACGCGATCGCGACGTTCGCGACAGCTCCCTTTGAGGGGGCCGGCGAGTCAATCTCGACGCTGTTCGACGGGCTCCTCACAGGTCCAGCGGCGCTTATCAAAGCGGGCGCGCGTATCTCCGAGAACGCGATTACGTCGGTTTTCGGCGCGGAACTCGGAGGTATCCTCGCGCTCCCCCTGACAGTCGGGCTCGCTCTTGGGAGTCTCTACCTCCTGGCGACGTTCCTCGACGAGGAGGAGACGGGCAACCTGTTCCCCGGCCTCCCGTTCGACGTACCGATCATCGGCGCCGACGAGGAGGCGGTCGACGACCAATGAGCAACCCGTCGCCGCGGACTCAGGAGGTGAGTCGTCGTGTCGAGTAGCGGCGACAGTAGCCTCCTGACGTTCCTGAACGGCGACACGAGCGGCGAGAATCCGATACTGAACGCGGCGAACCCGGTCCAATGGGGCCGTCTAGGAAAGGCGATCGGAACGAGCGCTATCGCGACCGTCGTCGCGGGGGTAACTGATTTCATATCGGCGGGAGCGGACGCGTTCGTATCGATATTTGGCGGCTTTGCCGGGTTTATCGAAGGGTGGGAGGAGCCGCTCGGAGCGGGCGGCCGCCCGACGGTCGACTCCCCCGGCCTCATTGAGGTAACACTCGGTGCCGTCGGATCTGCCTATTCAAGCGCGTTCCAATTCAGTACCGCCAACTTCGGGATCCTCTCCCTGCCGATCAACGTCGCGATCGTCCTCGCGTCGGTCTACGTCCTGAGCGTCGGGCTCAGGTCGGCCGCCTCGAGGTTCGCTGGAGGTGGATAGTCATGGCGGCGGCTCCGAACGGCGGCGACGACAGTAGCGTGCCGGACGTGGTTCTCCGGTTCGCGAGCGCTCCTCAGGGGTTCATCCTCGGAGCGGTCCTGTCGCCGCTCATTAGCGGCTTAGAGAGCGTCGTCGTCGGGATTCTGGACCTGATTGTGTTCGTCTTTCAGGGCGACGGTCCAGGGCTGGTCGGAACGGTCGGACTCGCTGATATCCCGCTGTTCGTCGGAGAGACGCTGGTCGGCGTCGGGTCGACAGTCGGCGGGTCGGCGGTCGACGGGACCGGGATTCTCGGCGTCGTCGATCGGATCGTGGAGGCGCTGGTCGGATTCGCGTCGATCGGCGGACCGGCGGCGCCGATTATCCTCGCGGCGGAGGTCGTCGCGGTGGTCTACCTGTTCGTTGTGATCGGACGGAGAACGATCCTCGTTATCGCTGACGCGATACCGGGGGCGGCGGGAATCTTGGGAACCTAACAATGGCACCGGACGCACTCAAAAGCCCACCAGCGTTGATAACTGGACTGTTCGGCGCTGTCGCGGCGGTATTCAACATACCGTTCGTCGACCAGATCGCGCTCTACGCGTGGACGAACATCAACCAGCTATTTTACATTTCCTCGCTGGTCTCGACGCTCGGCGAATCAAGTCCGCTCCCGGAGGGGTGGGGGACTCAGTTGGTGGTTGTCACCGGCTCGATTCTCCTGATAAAGCTCCTGTGGGACGCGAGCAACGAAATTGAGGATTCAATCGACGACTCATGAAACTCAACACGACGAAACGAGGCGGTACAGGGCGGTCAACGGAGGGAGCATAGATGCCAGCCATGACTACGGAGGCGATCCTCGGGTGGATCGTTCTCGGCGGGTTCGCGTACGTCCTCGGCGAGTACACGGACGTATTCGCCTACGCGCTACTCTACCCGAAAAAGGCGTTCCGCGCGGTGCGGTCGTCGCTGACCGGAGAGCGAGCCGCGGGAGCCGGCGGTCTCGCCGGGGGGATGTACTTCGGACCTGAGGTATGGGATATCGGTGCGACGGCTCTCGGCGGTCTCGTCGGCGGCGGCGCCGGAGTGATCGCGCTCGACGGACTCGGGCTCGAGCTCACGAACGGGGAGATCGCGGCGGTCGGCCTCGTCGCGGTCCTGGCGTGGATCTACGCGAGCTCGGGGGTCGCGGAGGGAGACGACTAATGGCGGTGATCGAAACGGACTCCGAGGCTAAATGGATCGCAGATGCTTGGGAGTCGAAATCGGGGCGTCTGCGGCTTAGAGACGCTCTCAAAGAGAAGCATCGAGCCATGACGGGCGTCGCTGTGATAGCGTTCGCAGTGGCCGGTATCGCCCTCTCGCTTGGCGTCGACATGGCCGGCAGTGGCGACTTGGCGGGAGGTGCGGTCTCCCTCATAGGCGCTGGAGGGTTCGGTTGGATTGGGCTTGTAGCTCTCGACGAACTGGACTGTCAGCTCCGAGAGAACCACGAGTGTCGTCGCTGTCGGAAAGAAACGAACCGATGGAGGGCCGACGAGAGCGAGGAGGGCCGATGAAACGCGCGTGGGTCGTCGCGACCGCCGCGTTTCTCGTCGCGAGCGCTCTCGTTCCGGTGGCGGCCGCCGCAGGCCCTCAGACGGACGCAACGGCGGCCGTGGAGGCCCACGGGCACGCACAGACGGAGGCTAACACAACGTGGTCCGAGCCGGGACCGTTCGGCCTCGAGGAGCTCCGACGGGGCGGCGTTAAGAGCTCCGCGGCTCCCGAGTCGGCTCGGAACATCGGTATGGGCGGAGTGATCCTCCAATACACTCCGATCAACCCGCTCAGTAATGGTATAAAGCGAGTGTCGCCGGGAGAGACGCTGAACGGCGACATTCTCACGCTCTACAGTAACGCTTACGGAGAGGCGGCGGGCGAGTACGAGTTTGTCGTCGTCTACTGGCAACCGGAGTCGACTGAGGTCGGCGGCTCGACGCGGGAGTACGCCGCGAATCAGACGGTCCAGCGGATCGGCGTCAACTTCGCTCAGGGGTACTCAACGAGCGACGTCGAGCTTCAGTCGCACTACGATAAACAGGTAGAGGCGACAGCATGGCTCGAGCGGGACGGGGAGCGAGTCCCCGGAGCGACGTGGCGGTTTGAACACGCGTCGGCGCCGGCCTCTCAACAGGTCCAGATCGACACGCTCGCGGAGGCCTGGACATACGTGTTCCGGGTCGCGATTCTCCCTGGACTCGCGGCGGTCGTTCTCGGGCTGTCGCTCGCGAAAGTGACGCTCAAGCGAACCGGGACCGGGCCACGATACGGAAAGGGCGCGTGGGTGTTCCTCGGTCTCCTCGGCGGTGGACTCGCGCTCTCTGCCGCGTACTACGAGGTTGCGGTCGTAATCGCGAATCTGGATATCCTGATGGGCCTGTCGCTCGGAGTGATCGCGTACGGCGGCGGGCTCCAGATACACTCCGACGTTGAGTATGTCGGATTCGAGCGGAAAGAGCTCACCTCCGCGATCGCGCTCCGGCAGGGACGCGACGGCGAGTCGGACCCGCAGGCGGTTCCGGACGGCGGCGCGTCGGAGGTAACGGACTCGATAGAGATCCCGGAGTCGAACTATCACGACGAGCTGTATGAGGACCTCCCGCGGCTCCCGATGGTCCGCGGAGAGGGGGGCCGATACATCCCGAAAAAGGGGGTCGGGCCGTTCCTCGCTCGATTCTTCTCAGACGCGGCGCGGCTCGACCTGTCGTCGCTTACGACGCGGGTTCGCGTGAACACGGGGTGTATCTCCGAGAAGGTGTATGTCCACCCGGACTCAGAAGGCGTCAAACACACGGCGGCGCACTTAGCGCGTCGTATGCCCGTGTGGTGGAGAATCGACCCGGAGACGACTGAGCGCGGTGAGAAGCTCCTCTATGGAGCGCTGACGCTCGGAGCGCTCGCGCTGCCTGTTATCGGGTGGAAGGTCGGCGGAGCGGTCGCGAACATCTCGACGGTCGGCGCCGCTCTCGGCGCGGTCGCTCTCGCGGTGGAGTCGCTCGAGGCTCAACCGGGCTCCGTCGAGTTTACTCCGGCGCCGCGTCACGACGTGACGGCCGACGCGAGTCTCACGATCCTCCAGCAAGAACACGCGGACGCGAAAACGCTCGAGGAGTACGAGGAAATCGCCTGGAGCGAGCGGACGACGACGGCGCTCGAGGCGCGGGAGGTCCAGGGCCGGCAGGACAAGACCGTGACGCGGCGGCTCAACGAGGAGGCTCTCGGTATGCTTCTCGACGTGGAAGCGCGGCCGGACTCGGAGTCGGAGCCGACACTCGGCGGTCCTGAGCCGGACACGAACGAGTCGGACACGAGCGACGTTCGCGCGGACGGGGGCGATAATGAGTAGCTCAACGAGCTCGCGTCGGTCGACGCGACCGGCGCTCGAGGTCCTGGACCGGGACCACGACCGGCTACTCTACGACGGCGACGTTCGGCGCGACCCGCCGATTCAACCGCTTGCGGACGGGTTTACGTCGCTTTGGATGGCGCTCTCGTGGTATCAAGCGGCGTCGGTCCGGACGCTCGGACACGTGGAGTCCGTTCTCGAGCCGAGACATATCATGCCGGAGTCGCCGGTATTCGACGATCTCCTCCGACGGAGTGAGACGGGGCCGTACGTTCGACAGCGGCTCGTTGAGTCTATGGACGACGCGTGCGACCTCGCGTTTCGACAATTCCGCGACCGGGCCAAAGAGCGCCTCGAGGACGACGACGAGAGCGTGACGATCGACCCGGAGAACGAGCGGAACCCGCTCATGCGACCGGCGTTCGAGCGGCTCGACACGGGTCAATCGAAGGCGCTCCGAGATCTCTGGACGGGATTCGACTCGCGGCGCGAGGTCACTCGCTGGCTTCGTAGCGTGACGGCGGTCACGAACGGCGAGAAGCCTCAGGGAGCGGTCAACGACCTAGAGCGGTCGAGTCCGCTCATGGAGGCGCTTCTCGACAGCGAGAGCGACGGAGCGACGCTGACGAGGTACAGATTCGCAGTTAGCACGCTTCTCCCCGCGTGTAATGCGGCGGCTCGGACGCTCCGCGGGTCCGAGTCCGCGAACGTCGACAGCGACATGGGGAAATGGGAACGAGGATAACAATGGCGAAAGCACATCAAGACGGAGGTAGAGCCGGTAAGCCGCCGGAAGGGAAGTCCTGGGGAGAGAACACTAAGCAATCACATCCGGAGTATCCAAACGTCGAGGATAAGCCGCCGGGATGGAACAACAAAGCGACAGACGCGAAGGACATTCGCCGACGATTCGGTATTGAACCGTTCAGCGACACATATGATTTCCGAGCATACCCGGACTGTCTAATCCACGAGTCGGCTACGGAGGACCGTGGAACCACTCAAGTCGGTGGTACAAACTTCCTCGCGACCGGCGAGAAAGGCTCAGGAAAGTCCACTTGGGGACTTTATTGGACGACTCGTCTGATGGAAGTGAACAGCGAGGCGGTCGTTTGGCGCGGGAGCCCTACTCGGTCTGAGTGGCTCCCGCTGAAGCCTTGGACGAGGCTGTTCCTTCCAAGTTCGGCGAAACACGAGGCCTCCTGGAAGCCTATCGAGGTATCCGGAACAGTAGAAGATAGCAACGCTGACCTCGAGGAGGAGGTCCGTGAAGTCGTCTACTACGACGATCCGATCGACCTGAATCAGAAGCTCAAACCGGGGACTTTCAACGTCGTCTACCCGGACCCGAGCTTTAGCGGATGTGAGGAGATCGTCAATGAATCGGACTACTTTGATGGAAAAGTCGAGTGGGTCGCACGTTGGAACGCGAGTGAGGAAAAAGAGCCCACTCCGCTCGTTCATTGGTGGTTCGCGTGGGCTATCGCACGTATCGAACACGGCCCTTACCTTTGGACATCGCTGGTGTTCGACGAGACCGCGGACCTCGCACCGGAGAGTGCCAAAGCGGACGTTCATGAGACCTACGAGAAGGTGAAAGCACTCCGGAAAGTGATGGCAGACTCTCGAAAGTTCCATTTCAGCCTGTTCTACCTGGCACACCACGAGGAGAACCTCCATTCAAAGATCCGTCGGACGATCCAATGGCGTATTTCCATGCCGGACGGGACCGCGAACCCCGCAGAAGAGAACAACGACCGGGCTCCCGTCGGGTTCAGTTCGATACCAATGATCCGAGACCAGCTCTCCCGTCGTCCTGTCGGGAATTTGATTTTCTGGAACGAAACAAGTTTCAACAAGGTTGTTTGGGACGATATAGCCAAATTCCCGGAGGATGAGCGTCGCTGGCTGAAAATCTCGCTCAGCGAGGGCTGCGCACGCGCGCGTAGCGGAGTAGAGGCCACCGGGGGGGAGGGAGGTGAGCCTGCCGATGACTGACGACAGCGCTCTCGAGGACCTGCCGGTCGGGACGCTCGTCGTCGTCGGCGCGCTCCTCTTGGCGGCGCTGACGCTCCCGACGTTCGCTCCCGGAACGGGTCCGGAGGAACCGGACGCGAACAACGGGACGATCGTCACTCCGGACGGAACCGAGCTCGAGGAGGTCAATCGCGGACCGATCGACGGGCTCAACGTCCTGCCGGGGTCGCACTTGATGGACGATAGCCCGACTGTTCACGCGTCGACGGGCGCTCAGACGATGCGCGTCGAGACGACGACCGTCGACGGCGAGTCGGCGCTCAACTTGTCGGACGATCGCACGCACGACGGCCGATGGGTTGCTGTTCCAACTGAGTGGTTCAAGGGCGCGTACGGAGAGGTTCCGAGTGTCGCGCGCATCGCACATGAGGACGGCGGGACCTACACGGAGCCGCTTCAGGTCCGCGGTGACTCCGCCGCGTTCTTTGTCCGCGGGTTCTCGACGAACACGGTCACATTCGGCGGCGATCTCGTGATTCAGGACCGGCCGGCGACCGACGGGACGCGACACACGTACCAACTGGACTCGAGGGACTCTGTCGACGACGTGTCGATCAATTTGACGGGCGTCGAAAACACTGCCCCAGCCTCGGCCTCCACCGCGAGCGCGGTCGACGGCGATACCATCCCGCTCACAGTCGGCGGCAACAATCAACCCCGTGACGAGCAGATAACGTTTACCGGATAC
>NZ_SGUB01000047.1:0-9124 GCF_005435235.1 Halorubrum sp. GN12_10-3_MGM | reverse complement strand
CCCCCAGCGCAGAATCAGCGCTCCCGCTTCGCCTCCCGACCGAGCTGTTCCTCGACGGCCTCGACCTTCTCGTCCGCGGTCCCGTCGCTCGCCCGTTTGTCGTCGATCTTCAGGACCGTCGAGACGCGGTCGCCGTCGACCGCGTCGTGGGCCGCCGCCGCGGCCGCGAACAGCGTCTCGGCGTCGTCGGCCTCGATCACGGTCCCCATCGGGTTCGTCTCGTAGCTCACGTCGAAGTCGTCGAGCGCGGCGACGGCGGCCGCCACCTCCTCGGCCATGCTCTCCTCGACCACCGGGGCGACGCTCAGCATCGCGATGGCTGTCATGGGCGGGGATGCGCCGCGGACTCACTTAAGCGGTCGCGCGGGCGACGACGCCCGAGTTCGCCTCTCCCGCGGCGACCTACTCCAGCGCGTCGCGCAGGAAGGAGAGCTGGTGTCCGATCGCGCCCTCGAAGTCGTCGCCGAGCACCGAGAAGTGGTCGGCGGGCATGGTGACGACGGTCCCGCGCGAGAGCCGCTCGCCGGCGTCCGCGACCGACTCGGCGTCAACGATGTTGTCGTCGGTCCCCGCGAGCAGCAGCGTCGGCGCGTCGACCTCGTCGAGTCGCGTCACGGGGCGGTAGCCGACGAGCCCGAGCAGCGACCGGGCGGGGGTCTCGTTGCGCCACGCCGACTCGCGGTCGACGAGGTCGAGGTACTTCCGCTTCGTCCCCGGCTCCGTGATCGCCGCGCGCTCGTCCGTCCCGCCGACGATGGGGACGGTGCGACCGCGACCGACCCGGTGCCCGACGAGGTCGCGGAGCCCTGCGATGCCGGAGCGGAGCAGGTACCGCCCGCCGCGTCGGCGGGCGATCGCGCGCCCGTCGAGCATCGGGACGAGGCCCACGACCGCGTCGACGTCCCGGCGCTCCGCGGCGAGCGTCAGGACGTGCGCGGCCGACAGCGACGCGCCCCACAACACGAGGTCGTCGCCCGCGTCGTCGAGGCGGCCCGCGCGGTCGATCGCGGCCTCGTACGCCGCGCGCTGGCGGGCGAGGTCGACCGTCTGCGAGTCGCCGTCCGACTCGCCGAACTCCGGGTGATCGAAGAGGAGGGCGGCGTAGCCCGCGTCGGCGAACCGCTCCGCGACGGCCGGGTAACCGAAGGTGCGCTCCGCGCCGAGCCCGGGCGCCATCACGACGATCGGCGGGTCGTCGGCGTCGCCGCCGGGCAGGTACAGCGTCCCGCGACAGGTCGCGCCGTCGGCGTCGAACGCGACCGCCCGGGTGGCGAACCGCTCTCGGGCCGGGCGCGCGAGGCGGCGCTGCGCTCGGTTGACAGGGTGTCGGCGGGTCACCGGTCGCCCTCCGGATCCGCCTCGGACGCGTCCGGTCCGCCGGACGCGCCCGGGGGTTCGCCCTCCGCCTCGGTCTCGTTCAGCGTGTCGAGCACACGGGCCGAGAACTCCGTCTCGGAGATCTCGTAGCGCGCGAGCGCCTCGAACCACTCCGCCTCGGCGTGCCACGTCCCGAGGACATCGCCGGGGGACCGCACGACCGTGCCCTCGACGCGGACGGGGTCCCACTCGTCGGCCTCCGCGCGGTCGATGAGCGCGTTGAGCGCGCGCCCGATCTCGCCGCGGTGGACCTCGCGGCCGGGGAAGGCGGTCATGTACGTCAGCTCCAGCGGGTCGCCCCCGTCGATCGATTCGACGCTGACGCCGTAGCTGCGGAGCGCCGGCTCCACGTCGGCCGTCCGCTCGTCGCCGGTCATACCCGATCCGTCGGCGGGACGGGATAAATCGGTACCGGCACACGCCGGCGGCGCCGCCGCTGGGATGGTACGGTCAGACGAAAGCCGCGGGCGGGGGACGACCGCCGAGTGGCGGCCGCAGATAGGTTGTCAGAGGCACACGATTGTCCCGCGCGGCCAACTTGGTGTAACCCGTGGAGTGGTATAAACGCTCGGGCCGGAGACCATTTATGCTGCTCCCGCTCCTGTGTGTAGTCACATGCTCACCGCGGCCGCGACGGCGCTGACCCGAACCGACGACACCGCGGGCGTCGTCCTCGTCGGCGGCGCCGTGACCCTGCTGGCGTGGGTGCTGACGCCGGCGTGGCTCGTCGGCGTCCTCTTCGTCAGCCCGGCGGTCGCCGCGGCGGCGCCGGTCGCGCTCGCGCCGTGGCTCGTCGCGCGGGGGTACTTCGTCCGGGTGACTCGAAGCGCGATCCAGACCGGTGAGGCGACGGGCACGCCCTCGCTGGTCGCGTGGGGGGAGTTGGTCAGAGACGGCGTCAAGTCGGTGCTGCTGTCCGCGGCGCTGCTCGCGCCGCTCGCGGGGGGGCTCGCGGTCGCCGGAGGCGTCGTCGCGGCCCTCATCGAGGGGCCGGTCGACCCGGCGGCGACGGCGACGGCGGTCGAGTCGGCGCTCGGGCCGGGCGGGCCGGCGGTCGTCGCGGTCGCGGCCGTCGGCGTCGTCGCCGCCCTCGTCGGGGCGTACCTCCTCGCGTTCGCGTACGTCCGCCCGGCGGCGCTCGCCGCGTTCGCCGCCTCCGGCCGGCTCAGGGACGGGTTGAGTCCGCAGACGGTGGCCGACATCGCCGCGACGGGCCCGTACGCCACCGGGTGGACGCTCGCCGCCGGGGCGCTCGCCGTCGGGTACGCCGTCGCGGCGCCGACGGCGCCGCTGGTCGTCGGCGTCGCGCTCGCCTTCCTCGTCCGCGTCGTCGCACACGGACTCTACGGGCGGGGCGCGGCCGCCGCCATGGCGGGTGGCCCCGACAGCCGGACGGAGCCGGGCGTTACGGAGGCTCACATCGCCACGGACGCCGGTGGCCGAGCGCTCCGCGAAACGGGTGCGACGCACGGTGATGTGACGGCTCGTGGTGACGCGGCGACCCGCGGCGACGCGATAACTCGCGGCAACGCGACGGCTCGGGGCGGCACGGAGACTCGCGGCAAGGTGGCGGCTCGGGGCGGCACAGCGGCTGCCGAGGTCGGCCGCGGACGCGACGCCCCGTCGGTTCCCGCCGTGTCCGGCGACGGCGGGCGGCCGATGCGGAGCGAGCCGCCGGCCGCGGTCCAGACCGGTCGAACCGTGCCGATCGAGGGCGGAGATGACCCGGCCGACGCGACCGCGGAGGTCAACGCGGACGCCGCCGAACCGGACGGGACGGACGCCGACGAGCCAGACGCCGCCGGCCCGGACGGCGGCTTCGTGTGGGGGCCGCGGCTCTCCGACGCGGAAGACAAGAGTTGATACGGTCCCGAGCGAACGCTCGGACATGCGCATCTCCGAGCGGGGGTACGGCGAAGAGGGCCGGGAACGGCTCACGCTGGTCCCCGAGAACGTGGACGACCTCTGGCACCTCGCGCACGTCCTCGAACCCGGGGACCTCGTCGAGGGCGACACCACCAGACGTATCCAGCGGAACGACGACCAGATGCGGGACACCGGCGGGCAACGCGAACACATCTTCGTCACCCTTCAGGTGGAGGACGTGGAGTTCGCGCGGTTCGCCAACCGCCTCCGCGTCTCGGGCGTCATCGTCGGCTGCTCGCGGGAGGACCAGCTCAACGCCCACCACACGCTCAACGTCGAGGAGCACGACGAGATAACCGTCGAGAAGCACTTCAAGCCCGACCAGACGGAGCGGTTGGAGGAGGCCACCGAGGCCGCGGAGAACCCCGACGTGGCCATCGCGACCGTGGAAGAGGGCGCGGCGTACGTCCACACGGTCCAGCAGTACGGCACGGAGGAGTACGCCTCGTTCACGAAGCCGACCGGCAAAGGCGAGTTCTCTCGCCCCCGCGAGGAGCTGTTCGCGGAACTCGGCGAGGCGCTCGCGCACCTCGACGCCGACGCCGTAATCTTGGCCGGGCCCGGCTTCACGAAGAACGACGCCCGCGACTACGTCGACGAGGAGTTCCGCGACCTCTCCGACCGGATCACCACCGTCGACACCTCCGCGGCCGGCGACCGCGGCGTCCACGAGGTGCTCAAGCGCGGCGCGGTCGACGAGGTCCAGAAGGAGACCCGCATCTCGAAGGAGGCGAGCCTCATCGACGAGCTGACCGAGAACATCGCGACGGGCGAGAAGGCGACGTACGGCCCGGACGACACCGCCGAGGCCGCCGAGTTCGGCGCGGTCGAGACGCTGCTCGTCGTCGACGAGCGCCTCCGCACGGAGCGGCAGGGGGACGGCGACTGGGAGATCGACGTGAACGCGGTGATCGAGTCGGTCGAGCAGCAGGGCGGCGACGTGGTCGTCTTCTCTTCGGAGTTCGCGCCGGGCGAGCAGCTCGCCAACCTCGGCGGTATCGCCGCGATCTTACGCTACCGGCTCCAGTGAGCGGCTGACAGTCGAGGTGCGGTGGCGCGTGCCTGCGAGGCCGCCTCGCGGCCGAGCCGCACGCGCGAGGGAGTCGCTGGCGCCGCCGGCGCCAGCGACGAGGCTGGGGAGGCGTGAGGCGCGCGGCCGGGGCTTCGGCGGTCGTGCTCGGGTCGGTGACCGCGCATCGCCGAGCGGCCGGGGCTTCGCTATGCTCGGTCAGGGGGTCGCTCGTAGCGACGACAGTCACGTATCGCGTTCGGGGAGCGGCCGTGACCTTATCAGAGCGCGTCGCCAATCACGGGTCGATGGCGGACCGATCCGGCGGTGACGAGAGCGTCTCGACGACCGCCGACCGCGAAGGCGCTGACAACGCGGACGCCGACGCGTTCCCCGACTCCGAGACCCTCCCCGACGACCTCGACGACGCCGGCGTCAACGAGGAGGTGAAGCGCCGGCTCCGCGAGGCGTACCTCAACGACGAGGAGAACGCGCTGATCGTCACTCGGGTACGCTCGGTCGGCGACCGAGTGGTCGTCGAGATGCGTCCGCCGCACGGCGACGCCACGCACACCGAGCGGTTCGACGCGCCCCGCGACGGATCGCTTCAGGAGTCCGAGGAATTCCTCGGATTTCTGGACGCCGCGGGCGTTTCGCCGCTCGACGTCGACGAGCTCGTCGGCACCCGCGTGCCAGCGACGTACGACTCGGAGACGGGCTGGCGGGTCGACGCCGCGTACCGCGCCGCTTCGGAGGCGGACGGCGGGAGCCGGTTCGCGGACGCCCGCGAGTGGCTGTGGACCTACAAGGCCTGGCTGTTGGCCGCGCTGCTCGTCGGCGGCGAGTTGGCGTTCGTCGCGGTGATCATCCTGTTGTACGCCTGACTCCGGGGGCGCGGCGCGTCGGCTCAGAGCACCCGGAGTCGATACCCCTCGGCTGCGGTCTCGTCGGTGACGCGGCCCGTTTCAAGCGCCGTGTCCAGGACCTCGGCGACGAACTCCTTCGGCACCTCGACGCCGATGAAGTCGGTCCCCTCGCGAGCGGTCGTGAGGCGCGCCATCGTTCGCTTCGTGCCGTCGTCGTTGTAGACGCTCCCGACGCGCTCGCCGCCGCGGCGGAACCGCAGCGTCACGTCGGTCGGTTCGAGCGCGTCGAAGCGCACCTCGAACACCCGGTCGTCGCCCTCCAGCCGCGCGAGCATCGCGCCGTCGTGTTCGATCACGGTCGTCTCCATACCCCCGTTACGGGCTCGACGCACATAACGGCGACACGCGATCGACGGGTGCGCTCGGAGGGGACGGGGCCGCGTCACCCCGAGTTCTCGGCGTCGAGGTAGCCAATCACCGCCTGCGGCGCCACGACGCCGACCAGTATCAGCACGCCGATCAGGACGGTGTCGCTCAGGCCCGTCGCGACGCGACCGCCGTACGCCAGCGCCAAGCCGGCCGCCATGAACAGGAGGATGACCGCGTTCTCTCGGGAGACCATAGGCAGACGTGGCGACGCCGATTACAAGAGTCTTGTCGGAGTCACTTCCCCCAGAAGGGGTCGCGCTTCCGGCGCGTCTCCAAGTAGCCTTGGAGGGCCTCGCGCTCGTCTGCGGTGATCTCCTCTTTTAATTCCTGTTCGAGGATCTTCGCGTGCTTCTCTGGCACCTCGGTCCAGAGGGTGTCGCCCTCCTCGATGCCGCGGCCGACGGTCGGGCCGTCGATAGCGATGCTGACGCGCTCGCCGGCGCGAGCCTCGTCGACGTCGTCGCCCTGTTTCTGGATCCCGGAGAGGTCGCCGACGCGCTCGAACTCGTTGCCCTCGAAGTAGCCGACGTTGCGGTTGTTCTGGAGCGTGCCGGAGATGATCTCGACGCCGACGACCGCGGGGTCGTTCTGCCGGAACGTGTGGTCGGGGAGGATGCGGAAGCGGGCCGGACGGACCACTTTGTCCAGCACCGTCTCCTGTTGCGCGCGCTGCTTTTCCTCGACGTAGCGCTCGTAGTCTTCGACCAGCTGGTAGATGACCTCGTTTTTGAACAGCTTCACGTCCGCGTTCTCTAAGTCCGACTCCGCGTTCTTGAGGAGGTCGACGTTGAACCCGAGGATCGCCTTGTGTTCGTCTTGGTTCGCCGTCTCGGCGACCGCGATGTCGCGCGGCGCGATGTCGCCGACCTCGGCGCGCAGGATCGGGACCTCCGCCTCGCGGAGGGCGTTCGCCATCGCCTCCAGCGAGCCGAGCGTGTCCGCCTTGACGACGACGCCGTTGTCGGCGGTCTCGACCTCTATCTCGGCGAGTTCGGCCTTCACTTCCTCGATGACCTGATCGGCGGTGCGGTCGCGGACGACCCGGACCGGCGCGCCCGCCATCGCCTGGTCGAGGTCGGGCGCGGCGATCTTCACGCCGGCCGCGGCGCCGATCTCGCCGACCTTCTCGAACTCCTTCTCGGTGCGGATCTCCGCGAGCGGCCGCGGACGGAGCAGCGCGCGGATCTCGGTGACGATCGGCTCGTTCTGTCCGCCGACCACGATGGTGTCGCCGTTCCGGATCACGCCGTCGTAGACGACGGTGTCGACGGTCGCGCCGAACCCCCGCTCGTCTTTCACTTCGAGGACCGTCCCCTCGCCGGGCCCCGTGACGTCGATCGCCATCTCCTCTTTCATGAACCGCTGGGAGAGACCCATGAGGACCGTCAGGAGGTCCGGGACGCCCTCGCCGGTGAGCGCCGAGAGCGGGACGACGCCGATGTTCTTCTGGAAGTCCTGGACGCGCCAGTAGAGGTCGGCGGAGAAGCCGGCGTCGGACAGCTGGCCGATAATCTCGTAGAGGTTCTCGTCGAGCATGGACTTCGCGCGCTCCGACTGCTCCTCCATGCTCTTCTGGATCGGTTCGCCGTCCTGCGGGTTCCACCCCGGCGTCGTGTCGGCCTTGTTGGCCGCGACGACGAACGGCGTCCCCGTCCGCCGGAGGATGTCTATCGCCTCCTCCGTCTGCGGCTGGAAGCCGTCGTTGACGTCGACGACGAGCACCGCGATGTCGGCGAGCGCGCCGCCGCGGGCGCGCAGCGTCGAGAAGGAGTGGTGGCCCGGCGTGTCGATGAACAGCAGGCCGGGGAGGTCGAAGTCGGACGGGTCGATCAGCTCGCCCGCCATGCCGGAGATGGTGTCGAGCGGGATGTCCGTCGCCCCGATGTGTTGGGTGATCGCGCCGGCCTCGCCCTCGCTGACGGCGGAGCCGCGGATCGTGTCGAGCAGGCTCGTCTTGCCGTGGTCGACGTGACCCAGCACGGCGACGATGGGGGTTCGCAGGGTGTCCGCGTGTGTGTGGTCGGTCATATGTGATCGCCCCGAGAAGGTTATAGCCACCATTCGTTCCGGCCGTCAGTTAAGCCTTTCAAAACGCCGCGGTGATCCGCGGCGGCGAAACCGGTGCCCAGTCACCGAGCGCCCGGCGCCGAGCCCGTCCGCGTCGGTCGCCCGTCGGACGGCCCGTGGCGTTTAAGACCGTCGCCCGGGACCGTGCGGGTATGGTCGACATCCTCGCGGAGAACCTCTCCGGGAAGGCGGTGATGAGCGCCGACGGCACGGAGCTCGGGGACCTGTACAACATCACGATGAACCTTGAGTCCGGCGAGCTGAACCACCTGCTCGTCAGCCCGCACGAGCAGCTCAGGAGCGAGCGCGTCGACTTCGACGTCGACGAGATGGGGCGGCTCCGGGTCCCGGTCGCGAACGTACAGGCGGTGAAAGACTACATCGTCGTCGCCCGCTGATGCAGGTCCTCGACTCGTCCGCGTTCATCCACGAGTACACGACCGACGAGGACGTGGTCTCCATCCCGGCGGTCCACGACGAACTGACAGGCGAGGTCGCGCTCCGGTTCGACGCGATGGAGGGCTCCGGGATGACCGTTCACGTCCCGGCGCCCGAGGCGGTCGACCGAGTCCGCCGGGCCGCGAAGGGGTCGGGCGACGCCGCTGAGCTGTCCGACACCGACATCCGGCTCATCGCGACCGCGCTGGAGCTTCACGGGACGCTCGTCACCGACGACTACGCGATGCAGAACGTCGCCGAGCGGCTCGACCTCCCGGTCGAGCCCATCGAGCGCGATGGGATCACCGAGGAGCGCGAGTGGCGCTTCCAGTGCGTCGGCTGCAACCGCACCTTCGACGAGAACAAGGAGCGGTGTCCGATCTGCGGCAGCGACCTGACGCGGAAGAACCCCGCGTGACCGGGCCGCCGGAGCGCCGCGGCGCGAGTCGTTCCCTCCCGCTCCCGAGCCGCGTGCGACCGGTCCGCACCCGACCGACCGATTGAACAGGCGCCCCGCCGACCGACCGGCATGAACGCCTTCGAGGAGTTGTCGCCGGACGCGCTCCGATCCGGGCGGGCGGACGCGCTCGACGACGCGGTCGCGACCGCGCTCGCCGCCCACCCGCTCGACGGTGTCGAGACCGAGTACCCCCACTATCGGGGCGCCGTCGAGGGGCCGGAGGCGCCGCCGCCCCCGTCGGAGGACCACCCCGTCTTCTACGGCTGCTTCGACTGGCACTCGGCGGTCCACAGCCACTGGGCGCTCGTCCGCGCGCTGCGGCTCGTTCCGCACCACCCGGACGAGGCCGATATCGCTGCCGGGATCGACGAGCGACTGGCTCCCGAGAGCGTCGCGAGCGAGGTCGCGTACCTCGACGAGAACCCCGGCTTCGAGGAGCCGTACGGCTGGGCGTGGCTGCTCCGGCTCGCCGCCGAACTCGACCTGTGGGACGACCCGCGCGCCGACGCGTGGCGCGAGACCCTCCGCCCGCTGGAAGGGCGGGTCCGGGAG
>NZ_SGUB01000046.1:0-9725 GCF_005435235.1 Halorubrum sp. GN12_10-3_MGM | reverse complement strand
AATCGTCGTTGAGAGCGAAGCGGAATTCAAAGAGCTCGTTCAGGAAACTTTTGAGAAAATAACGAAACGCGTCAGCTTCGCAAAGAAGTGGTGTGAACAGTTCCTTGACTTTCGAATGTTATCTTAATCATTACCGGTGACGGGCGCGTGGGATAGCATCAAGTTGCTCGGTGTAGTCAGCGACGGCGGTGAGACGTTCTTTCTGCCGTGTGCAGAGAACTTCAACAGCGACACAACAATCCGGTTACTCGACGCACTCCAGACAGAGTTCGGCGAGAAAATCTGCGTCGTCTTGGACAACGCCTCGTATTTCACGGCGAACAAGGTGTAGGAATTCGTCGAAGACACACCGATCGAGCTGTGTTACCTTCCGCGGGGTTCACCAGAGCTGAACCCCGCGGAAGAGTGCTGGAGACAACTCGATCAAGAACTTGGGAACCGTCTGTTCGAGACGCTTGACGATCTCCGTGATGCTGCTCTCTCTGTACTCGACCGCATCGAAGTTCCTGATATCTTTATGTATTCATGTCTGTGAGTATCAGCAATCGTGATCTCTACCACTCGTAGCTACCACCGTTCACAGTGTTTGCTTGACAAATTCCGACACGATACGATCCTCTGCGGTTCGTAGTCGATATTGAACCGTAGAACGAGGTTCATCAAGTATCGACGCAAGATCGGAGACAGAAACTTCTCTCGGCCGTTCATAGTATCCGTGCTTGACCGCTGCCTTTAGCACTTCCCAGTGTTCTGGCGAGAAGTCTGTCGCGAGGCGCTCGGTCGCCTTCCAGTCGCTGCCAGTAGTGATATGGGACACCGAAACCGACACGCCCTCCCGAATCTGTGCTTCCATTGTATCGTAGATGTCTCCAATAGGAGAATCACTAGGGAAGAGAATGCGCCACCGGTACTCGTCACCGACCCGGCGGGATTCGAATATAGTTCCTGTCTGAATATGATCGAGTACAATATGCGGAAGTGAATGACAACTGTTAATTTCACGACGAAGTGTATAGATAGTTCGGCTAGTCTCTTGACGATCTAGGACGCGATATGATCGGTCCGTATCACAATCTACGACATCGAAGCACTCGTTACAGCGGGTTTTGTCAAGAAATACCTCATCGAACGCGTCCAGCGCTTCGCTCGTCCCCTTCGCATAATCGAGCCGCCACATATAGCTATCATTCACGAAGATCGCGGACGACCACAACGAGAGGCTCTCGTACTGTCGGAACACATCCATCAACTCATCGGCTCCTGACTCGAACTGGAGGACAAACTCAAACTCACGTGTCTCTTGCGCGGGTTCAGGCTTACCGTTCATTTATCTATTGCTAAATAGTAGATACACAAAAGAATTGTTCTTAGTGCTGTTTCATTCTTTTGGCAGATAATATCATCTATTGCTAAAACAATTCTGATTACTGTTACCGGGGTATGTAGAGATGCGATGGCAAACGAGAAAGAACACGGCAGCGGTTCCGTGGAACCGGGCGACACGAGCAAGCGAGTCGGTGCCGAGGTCATCCGCGAACGAGGCGTCGATCCCGAGGAACTCCGGGAGAAACTGATCGACGCGATCGGCGCCGAGTTCACGACCTACTACTACTACACGAACCTCCGAATGCACCTCGCCGGGGAGGAGGACTACAAGGAGATCACCGAGGACGCCCGTCTTGAAGACCGGGCCCACTTCGAGCTTGTCGTCCCCCGGGTGTACGAACTCGAGGGGTCGCTGCCGAACGACATCAGGGACTTCGCCGACCGGGCCTCCTGTCCCGACGCCGAGGTACCGACGCCGATGGATGGTAGTGGTGAGTTCGACACATCCGAGCTAGAAGTCGAAGACATTCTGGAAGTACTGCTCGAAGCGGAACGGTGTGCGATTCGTACTTGGAGCGAGATCTGTGATATGACTCGTGGGGCCGATCCGCGAACCTACGACATGGCCCAGCGGATCCTCAACGAGGAGATGGACCACGAGGCCTGGTTCATCGAGCTGCTGAGCAAGGAACGGGACGACGAGATTAATCCGGCCGGGCACTTCGCGCGTGGCGAGCCGGGCGACGCACCATATACGAAGAACAACCCGTTCAACGACTCCGCCTGAGCGAGTAACAACGGTCTCCACTCTCCCCTTATTTATGACACAGTCGTCGGACGATACGTGGACCATCACGATCGTTGTTCCCGAAGAGTCGTCGCTGGACGAAGCCGGTGAAACACACGAACTTGAGGTCAGTGAGAACGAGACGATTCTGGCGGCCGCGCGTTCGGCGGGTGTGTGGCTCACAGCTGACTGTCAACAAGGTTGGTGTATCACCTGTGCTGCTCGTTTGGTTGACGGCGACGTTGTCCATCCAAACGCGCGTCGGTACGATACTGAAGACCGAGAGGCAGGCTACGTACTCACCTGTACTGCGAAGCCGCGGGCGGACTCAACACTTGTCGTTGAACAGTACGATGAGTTCCTCGAATATAGAGCAGCCAATAACAAACCACCAGGAAATTCGAAGCTAAGTGACTAACATGTCCGAAAACATAACCCGAAAAGAACGAGATAGTTCGTTAACCACTCCGTACAGTGTTCGAAATCGTGGCATACAACTGGTATGTTTTGATGGCCAAGTACCTAGCAAAGAGACAGTATCAGATCAGGGTGTCCGAAAACAGACACTCAAGGCGCTTGAACGTGTTCGCACTGTCGCTGCTGAGGCTGGCGTCAATCGTCACGAACTAATGCGAACCACAGTATACCTGACTGACATGAGCCAATTAGAGGAAGTTACGCAGGCGTATGACGAATTCTTTGAGGGTCAACGACCGTCACGGACCTTCGTTGGCGTCAAGCAGTTGCCGAACGGTGCTACAGTTCAAATTGAGGCTACTGGTGTATGTGATTGAAATCCTACATCCGTCTTCAGTCAAGCCCCACACTTGGGTTGTGTAGCGGGGGTTAGTGTCGCTTGTAATCAGCCGTCCTTTGTGGATCTTCTGGGCACCTTCGATCAGCCGGTCAAGAAGTGACGGCGGTGAGTAGCTGAGATAGTCACTACGCTCCTGCGTAGCACATTGTTGATGACTTGCTGTGTTTCGATTTTGGTCCATCTTAAGTGAACACTCATTCGTCTTTAGTTAATATCTTCAGTAATACTCGATAGCTGTGGTTTTTGCTCAAATACGGCCCAGCCACACCAGATACGGCAAGAAAACGCCGTTTGTGATGGTTGCTTATCGCTCGATCTCGCCGGTACTGGTGTCTCATCTGTGGCTTCTCCTACATCTAATACTGACAAGCATACTTTTGGGAATTGTATTACTATCAAGCTTAACTAAAGACGAATGAGTGAACGCTGTTTGGCTTAGAGGCTGTGTTAAATCGCGATACAGCAGCGAGGTAGACTGCTAACGTTCGTGGGAGGTCGGATTGGCATATGATAAACAACAGTTGATTGGTTTCACCTACATACATATAATTGGATAATCCATATGTCTGGAGAACATTCAGCCAGCGGAAGTACAACACAGGATTGGTGGCCAGAATCACTCAATGTAGAAATACTTGATCAGAATGCCAGCAATGTTGGGCCGTACGAAGACGAGTTCGATTACGCTGAAGCATTCGAGTCTCTCGATTTCGAGCAAGTGAAAGCAGATATTGAGGACGTATTAACTGATTCCCAAGAGTGGTGGCCAGCCGACTACGGACATTACGGACCGCTCATTATCAGGATGGCTTGGCACAGTGCGGGCACGTATCGTACTGGTGACGGTCGCGGTGGTGCGTCAGGTGGCACACAGCGGTTTGCACCTGTCGAAAGTTGGCCAGACAACGCAAATCTAGATAAAGCCCGGCGACTGCTCTGGCCAGTCAAGGAGAAATACGGTCGAAAACTCTCCTGGGCTGACTTGTTAGTCCTCTCCGGAAACGTTGCCATGGAATCGATGGGATTCCAAACGTTCGGCTTTGGAGGGGGGCGTGAGGACGCATACGCACCAGACAAAGGCGTCAACTGGGGGCCTGAAGAGGAGATGATGGAAGACAAACGCCACGATGAGGAGGGGAACCTCCAAGGCGACCTCGCCGCAGACCACATGGGGTTGATTTACGTGAACCCAGAAGGTCCTGGTGGCAAACCAGACCCTCTCGAGTCCGCGAAGTACGTGCGACAATCCTTTGATCGGATGGCGATGAACGACGAGGAAACCGTTGCCCTCTGTGCCGGCGGACATACGTTTGGGAAGGTACATGGCGCTGACTCTGACGAAAATCTTGGTGGTGAACCTGAAGCGGCGCCTATCGAACAACAGGGCCTCGGCTGGAAAAACGAGTATGGTGAGGGCAAAGGTGCCGACACGATCACAAGCGGCATTGAAGGCCCGTGGACCCAGTCCCCAACTAGCTGGGATATGGAATATGTTGATCTCTTGCTGGATCACGAGTGGGAGCCACACAAGGGACCCGGCGGAGCTTGGCAATGGCGGCCCAAGGACGCGGAGGTACATGGCTCTGCAGAGCCAGCACACGACGAGATTGAGAGTGCAACTCCGATGATGCTGACGACGGACGTCGCACTGAAGCGGGACCCAGACTATCGGGAGGTTCTCGAACGCTTCCAAGAGAACCCGATGGAATTTGGAATCAGTTTCGCAAAGGCATGGTACAAGCTTATCCACCGTGATATGGGGCCACCGGAGCGGCTCCTTGGCCCAGAAGTGCCTGACCAGGAAATGCTCTGGCAGGGACCCATCCCCGACGCCGATTACGAACTCGTCAATGAGGAACAGGTAGCCAAGCTCAAAACGGAAATCCTTGACTCCGATCTGTCCCGTACTCAGCTTGTCAAAACTGCTTGGGCTTCAGCATCAACGTATCGGGATAGCGATAAGCGCGGCGGTGCGAATGGAGCCAGAATTCGCCTCGAGCCACAACGAAGCTGGGATGTTAACGAACCGAAAGAACTGGAAACAGTACTTGACACGCTTGAAGATATTCAACGAGAGTTTAACGACTCTCGATCAGACGGAGTCCACATCTCACTTGCCGATATTATTGTGCTCGGCGGGACCGCGGCCATCGAGCAGGCGGCAGCCGAGGCCGGATACGAGATTGAAGTACCGTTCGAACCGGGTCGGACTGATGCGCTTGCGGAGCAGACAGATATCGAATCTTTCCAAGCTCTGAAACCGGATGCCGATGGCTTTCGCAACTACTTCACCGATGGAGATGGACTAAACCGCTCACCTGAAGAACTGCTGGTCGACAAGGCAGATCTCCTGGACCTGACACCGGCCGAGACAACGGCCCTTGTTGGCGGCATGCGCACGCTGGGAGCCAACCATCAGAATTCGGAGCTTGGCGTCTTCACAGATGACGTGGGGGCCCTGACTAACGACTTCTTTGAAACCGTACTTTCGATGGATTATGAGTGGGAGGCAGCTGACAGCGAAGATAACAAACAGGTGTACGAACTCAGAAACCGTGAAACGGATGAAGTCGAATGGACGGGGTCACGTGTAGATCTTATCTTCGGGTCGAACTCACGGCTTCGTACCCTCGCAGAGGCCTATGCTGCTGAAGAGGAGAAGTTCATAAATGATTTTGCTGATGCTTGGCAGAAGGTTATGACGAACGATCGCTTTGACCTGAATTAACGTCCACCTTCTCGGCGCTTTTTATACGCTATATGAGGGTGTCATCATCCGTCTTTAGCTAAGCGAAGAACCGCGTGACAGCAGCGGCTTATCGAGGCTACTTTTCGGAAGGAATGAGGAGGTGTCGAGTGTGTACAACGAGACCTCCTCATCGAGAATCTTGCGTCGTCTCACTACACTGTTTCCCTCTGAGTTCCTTGAAGAGCACGCCGAGGAACTCGGCGTGGTCGAACGGGAGGGGAAGCTTCAGATTCCCGTCCTCGTGTGGGCGCTCGTGTTCGGCTTCGCCGCAGGCGAGAGCCGAACACTCGCTGGGTTCAGACGTAGCTACAACTCCACAGCCGATGAGACGATCTCTCCTGGTGGCTTCTATCACCGGTTGACGCCGTCACTTGCAGAGTATCTCCGCGACCTCGTCGAGCGTGGTCTCGACGAGGTCGCCGTTCCCGACGCTGTTGACGTTGATATCGACCGATTCAGGGACGTGATGATCGCTGATGGAACGGTGTTGCGGTTACACGAGTTCCTTTCCGACGAGTTCCAAGCTCGCCACGAGGAGCAGGCTGGAGCGAAGCTCCACCTGCTCCACAATGCCACCGATCAGACGATTGAACGGATTGACGTGACCGATGAAAAAGCGCACGACAGCACGTTGTTCAAGACGGGATCGTGGCTGCATGGACGGCTAGTTTTGTTCGACCTAGCGTACTTCAAGTACCGCCGCTTTGCGCTGATCGACGAGAACGACGGCTACTTTGTGAGCCGGTTGAAGCAGAACGCGAATCCGGTGATAACAGAGGAACTACGGGAATGGCGCGGCCGCGCCATTCCCTTGGAAGGCGAGCAGATCCAAGATGTGGTCGCTGACCTCTCACGGCAGTACATTGACGTAGAGGTCGAAGCGGAGTTCAAGCGGGGTCAGTACGAGGGAACACGGTCGCTAGACACGAAGCGGTTCCGCGTCGTCGGCGTCCGGGACGAGGACGCCGACGACTACCATCTGTACATCACAAATCTACCGAGAGAAGAGTTTCTCCCGGCAGATCTAGGGACGCTGTATCGGTGTCGATGGGAGGTAGAAACGCTGTTTCGTGAGTTGACGACGCAATACGAACTAGATGAGTTCGACACGAGCAACCCTGTTGTGGTGGAGATTTTGCTGTATGCGGCGTTGCTGTCGCTGCTAGTGAGCCGTGAGTTGTTGGATCTGGTCTCCGAGCAGGCTGACGACGAGATCGTGTTTCCACCGGAACGCTGGGCGGCGACCTTCCGGTCGCACGCCCAGCTCATTCTTCACGAACTCGGTGAGTTCCTCGGCTACTCACCACCGCCGCTGTTGGAGCGGCTGATCGAAGACGCACAGAAGATCCACCAGCAACGACCGATCTTACAAGAGACGCTCGCTACCGCTACTCAACCAAGGTGTGAGGCTTAGCTAAAGACGAATGGAGGGTGTCATAGAACATTCCATGCCCTGTGTATAGCGATTTGTATCAAGAGTAGGTTTATTTTCTGACCCTATACTTCAAACTCAACTGCGCAGATGCCCCCTCGTGTTATCCATATAACTGTTCTATGACACTCTCACTATATGATTTTTGAACCGACTTAGATTATGTCGAGATAAACGATATAGCCAGACAACGTCCGAATTCTTTGAAATCAGCGATCCAGTCCACAGACGGCCTCGTTATTCAACGGACTAGGGATTTCTGACTAGCCGTACAATCGTGCTCATAAGAGTGTTTAGTGTCTTTTATGAACAGCAAGTTTGTTCAAGAGTTACTCGCAGATCACTCGCAGAATCCCCGGAACTACGGTGAGCTTCCCTCTCCCGATGTTGAGGCAGCAACGACGAACCCACAGTGTGTCGGCCCAACGCACCCTGAAGGAGACCTCAGGTAGCTCTCAGTGATGATGGGACCACAGTCGAAACAGTCCGCTTCACCGGTGACGGGTGTACACTGTCACAGGCCGGTGCCTCACTATTGTCTGAGCAGATGGTTGGTGTCTCCGTCTCGTTGTTGTAATCACCAACTTCGAGCGGGGAGACGACCCTGGCCGCGAGAAGCTCAAGCTATGAGATGGTTTCTATGACAGGCTCTCGTATGGGTGTAACTCAAGGAATCCATACTCTGTTACCACGGGTTACTTTTCTGCTCACGCATTAGGTGGTCGCATGTGGATATCTCTCCTCACAGTACTGTCCAGGGGCGGCCTCCTCCAGTACACCGTGCCAGTCGTCGGCGCCGAACTGAGCCAAACGGCAGTCACCACGGTCGGTATCGGCTTGATTCTGCTTCTCTTGGTAGGGTCGGGATTCTTCTCGTCGTCGGAGATTGCGCTGTTCTCCTTGCCGTCCCATCAGGTAGATGCGATGGTTGAGCAAGGCCTGCGTGGCGCACGGGCGGTCAAATCTCTCAAGGAGGATCCCCACCGCCTTCTCGTAACAATTCTCGTGGGGAACAATATGGTCAACATCACGATGTCCTCAATCTCGACGACTATCGTTGGCTTCTATTTCGACGCGGGCACGGCAGTTATCGTCTCGTCGCTCGGCATCACGTCGGTGGTGTTAATATTCGGCGAGAGCGCACCCAAATCCTACGCCGTAGAGAACACTGGACTACACGCACGGCGTGTCGCCCGGGGGCTAAAGATCGTCGAGAAGCCACTGTGGCCGCTTATCACCGTATTCCACTACCTGACGGGCGTCGTGAACAGACTTACCGGCGGCAGCCCGTCCATCGAGTCGACCTACGTCAGCCGAGACGAGATTCGAAATATGATTCAAACGGGCGAGCGTGAGGGGGTCCTCGACGAGGAGGAACACCAGCGGCTCCAACGCGCCCTTCGATTCACCGATGCCACTGCCAAGGAGGTGATGACCCCCCGCCTCGATGTGGCGGCTATCTCCAGTGATGCGACCGTTGAGGAGGCAATCCAGAAGTGTATCTCAAGTGGTCACGCGGACCTACCAGTTTACGATGGGTCGCTAGACAGTGTGATCGGCGTCTTCGACATCCGTGACCTACAGAATTCGAACTACGACACTTTCGACGACCTCGACGTAGAGGACGTAATCGCTCCGACGCTCCACATCCCCGAGTCGAAAAACGTCGACGCGCTCCTCTCGGAAATGCGCGAGAAACGGATACAGATGGCTATCGTCGTCGACGAGTTCGGTGCCACTGAGGGCCTCATCACGATGGAGGATATGACCGAGGAAATCGTCGGCGAAATACTGGCGGGTGACGAAGACGATCCGATCGAATTCGTTGACGATGACACCGTCCTCGTGAACGGTGGGGTTAACATCGAGGAAATCAATGAAGCGCTCGACATTGTACTGCCAGAAGGCGAGGAGTTCGAGAGTATCGCGGGCTTCGTTTTCAACCTTGCGGGCCGCCTTGTCGAGCAGGACGAAGAGTTCAACTACGAGAACGTCACGCTCCGGGCCGAACAGGTGGATGACACACGTATCCAGAAGGTCCGGGTAACTGTCGACCGTGACACCGCCGAGATCGAAGAGGAGACGCCGGTAGGCGAGGGCAGTTCCGAGTGACCGGGAATACCTGAGCGCCCGAATCAGCAGGTCCTCAATGAGCGCGTCCATCCGGTCAAATGTCTGTGCTACGACGTCGATATGGTCACTCGCACACTCGTCCCGAATCAGTTCCAACCATCCTTAGGCCACACAGAGTGGGTTCCATAAATCGTGGCTGACGATGCTGGCGAACTCTTCCAAACGCTCGTTCTGTCGTTACAATTTTTCTTCGTACTCTTTCTGCTCAGTAATGTTGGTGGCGATGCCACAGGTGGCGTATACGGAGCCATTGTCAAACAGTGGGACAATCCGGGTGAGAAAGTACTGACGACCGTCGTCGGTCTGAATGACCTCTTCGATCTCGACCTGTTCTCTCGTCTCATACACTCTTTTGTCGTTCTGCTGAAATTTCTCAGCCACTTCCGCCGAGTGTAAATCTGCTGCCCGTTTTCCGGCGATGTCGGTATCGTCAGCAATGTCAAACAGGTCCCGATGATATTGATTCATATACACGTACTCG
>NZ_SGUB01000045.1:0-10647 GCF_005435235.1 Halorubrum sp. GN12_10-3_MGM | reverse complement strand
GAGCCGACCCATACATCCCAACGCTGTTCTCGGACGGACTGTGGGTTCACGCACGACGGCAACCGCCAGGGCGAACACTTCGAGTGCCAGAAGTGTGGGTATGAACTGAACGCGGATTATAACGCTGCAAAGAATATTGGCGTGCGGTACGCTCGGAAGCGACAACACAAACTCCGTTCCTCGCCCAAGTCGGGGAGCGGAGACGCACCAGTAGACGTGCGTGTGAATGGTGGGACGTTGAACGGTGAGAGTCACCAGCCTCTTGCTGGCGACTGATTGCCGGGAGTCCACATCAAAGCCCTACCCTCAAGGACCGAGGCGCGGAGCGCCGAGGGAGTAGGGTAGGGTAGTTTACATGCAACCGATCATGTGACCGTGCCGCCACACGTTGATGTCACGGTCACCGGCGCGCCGGTGTTCGAAAACGCTGCGTTCGGACTCATGCTCCCTGAGATGATCCAACTGTTCGCAGTTGCGTTCGCTATCATCTTCTCCGTGGTGTTTCTGGTCATGCGTGGGCGGCTGTACCGAACGTGGAAAGTGTTTCTTCCCGTCGGGACGGCACTCGTTGCGCTCATGTACATGCTCGGGATGATGGGAATCGTCGGGTTCAACTTCAACGCGATTATGCTCGGCGTCCTCCCAATCGCGCTTGGACTCGGGATCGACTTCAGCCTCCAACTACATACGCGGTACATCGAAGAGCGTGAGAAAGGGCGAGAACCCGTTGACGCTGCAGCCTCGGCTGCACGCACAACTGGGAACACGCTGTTGTTAGCGATGGCGACGACATCGATCGGTCTTGGCGCACTGTTGGTTTCGGCAGTGCCACCGACTCGGCAACTCGGCGCGACGGCGGCGTTTGGCGTAATCGCTGCGACCGCGCTGTCACTCACGCTACTCGTCGCGCTGTTGGTTCAATTTGACGATGACGAGTACGACCAGACGGGGCCAACAGCTTCAGACACCACCGAAGCGACAGCAGCCGCTACTGCGGCCGAGAGAAACTCTTCGACGGATAGCAAAAATAAAAACTCTCCTTCTCCTGAGCCGTCGGCCAACGACCAATCGAGCGGGGTCCTCAGTGACGACGAGCCTGCGTTCGAGCGTTTCATCGGTACATTATCTAGTGGGATCGCTGCGTCGCCACTTATCGTGATTCTGCTTATGATCGCGGCAATCGGCGGTGGCGCGGCTGTGTATCACGATGTACCGACGACTCAGGAAATGCTTGACTACTGGCCGGATATCGAACAGCGCGACGATCTCGAAGAACTCGAAAGCACTGCGCAGAGCCCGAACGTAATCTACCTCCTAGTAGAGAGCAAAGATGCCTACTCGCCGACGACGTTCAGGCGGGCATCAGCCTTCGAGACCGCTATTGAAGATCATGACGACGTAAACGCTGCGATGAGTTCAGTCACTGCTGTCGAGATGGCCACCGGGGGGGACATCCCAGAGCGCCGGACACGGCTTATCGATACGGTTGACCGGCAGGCGGCGTCCGACCTCATGCCGGTCGGGAGTCGTGAAGACACTCCGGATCGGTTCGTCATTCAGCTATTCGTCGACGATATTGAAGGCGAGGAAGTTAGACACTTGATCGACGACACGGAGGCGACTGCCGATAGACACCTTGTCACCGAGCGGACCGCCGTCACTGGCAAACCGGTCGTCAACCGGAACGTGATCGAGAATGTGACCTCTGGCCGCGATCCGATGACCGTATTGAGCTTCGGGTTGGCAACAGTGTTTCTCGCATTAGCGTTGCGATCAGTCCGCGAGTCTGTGTTGCTCGTTGTTAGCGTCGCTATCAGCGCCGTGATGCTGATTTCGATAGCGATGTACCTACTAGGTATCCCGTGGAATCCCCTCACCGTTGCGACCGGCTCGATTGCGCTCGGTGCGGGGATCACATATGGGATACACGTCCATGAGCGGTTCAAAGAAGAGCTATTTGAGCGCGGATCGACCCCCGTAGTAGCGATGCGTGAGGCTATGGTGCGTAAGTCGCGGCCGGTCATTGGCTCTGGCGCGACGACGCTATTTGGATTCGGTGCGCTTGGGATTTCACAGTTCCCCGTGCTCGCAAACTTCGGCATCGCCGTCGCGCTTGCGATGACGTTCGCGCTGGTGACCGCCTTCGTCTTTCTACCGGCGTCTGCGTTGCTGCTGGCCAGATGGACGAACACCTACGATATCGTGGTCGACTCGACGTGATTGCCGTGTCTCCTTTAGTTTGTGTTTATCAAAAGTCGCTTCTCGGATGTTTTTCTCCCGTCTTTGATGGCAATACGCATTTATACGGAGGTCGTCACCTATATTAATTCTAATTTAATTGTCATGGATTAATCACACGGGGAATTGATTCGGCAACTACTGTTTCAGGTGAGGAAAATGTCACCACGGCCACACTGCTATTACCACATCCACACCGACCTTCCAGAGCTGTCGCGCGACAATTTTGAGGTCATATGCGAACGACTGTTCACGAACGTACTGAAGATCATACCGGAGCTTTGCGCGTGGGTCGACGCTGCTGGCATCGTTGATCTGCGCGAGTCCGGTCAGGCCG
Organism: Halorubrum sp. GN12_10-3_MGM; assembly: GCF_005435235.1. NCBI lineage: Archaea > Methanobacteriati > Methanobacteriota > Halobacteria > Halobacteriales > Haloferacaceae > Halorubrum > Halorubrum sp. GN12_10-3_MGM. The sequence continues at coordinate 8,072 of NZ_SGUB01000045.1, read as the reverse complement.
GGCTTGACGAACCACCGTTTCCGCCATGTCTTGGTTTCTTCTTCAAGGAGATGTTCCTCTTCGGTCCACACAGCACGCGGTCCGACGACGCTCATGTCTCCGCGGAGGATCGACCACAGTTGAGGGATCTCGTCGAGATGCGTCTGGCGGAGCACTCGACCTACCCGCGTGATACGATCATTATCGTCGTCTTCGACTGGCGTTGCCGATTCGCCTTCAGGCGTCATTGATCGGAATTTAAAAACCGGAAATGTCTCTCCGAATACGGCTGTGCGCTCCTGTTGGTACAACACCGGGCCGCGGTCTTCGAGTTTGATCGCGACTGCGATGCCTACGATGATGGGTGCGAGCGCGATGAGTCCGGTCAGTGAGAAGGCGATATCAAAGCCACGTTTGAACATGTAGTCTTGGATATCCCACGGTTCGATCTTAACATCGACGAGTGACGCATTCGGGTCCGATGTATCCGTCAACACCGTGTCCGCATGTGTTGGGTGAACTTTCGCTGCCACGCCGTGTTCATAACACGCATCGAGCGCGCCGAAGAACTCTGCGCGGTCGGGGTCGGCAAATGCGAGCACGACCGTGTCGATATCCTGTTCGACGAGGATATCCTCGAGTCGAGAGAGGCCACCAAGCCGAGAGATATTGAGCGAACGCTGACCGCCGTCCGCGGCATGTGCGATACCGGGAGCCCCGGCGTCCCGGCTTTCCTGTTCCGACTCGGTACCCCGCAGCGAGCGAATCACTGTCGGACAGAGATAGCCGAGTAGCGGGAGTTCCGCGCCTCTTGCGATCTCGGCAATCTGACCCGGGTCGTCCCCAACGATGATCGCGCGTTCGCTGCGCGCCTCGGGGCGGCGTAGCCAAATGAACCACACCGGCAGGATGACTAACAGCAGCGGCGTGATCAACACGAGCGTCAGCCGCGGCACCTTGTACGTGTAATCGAAGTAGCCGATGGTCGCCAGCGCGAACACGGCCACGAACGTGCGCTTGTGTGCGAGCGCGACGATATCGAGAATCCGCCGCGGGCGCGGCTTGTAGAGGGGGACAAACGCACCCGCAACGACCACCACGGTCAGCGCCACCTCGATGACGAACTCCGCGCCCGCAGGTGGGTCGGGGGGCAGCCGACCGAGCACAGGAACCATCGCCGCGGCCGCCTGAACAGTCGCGTTGTTGGCGAGCATCACCGCGAGCCCAACGAGGGCAGCGACGCCTCCCACGCTCGCGAGCCGGTACCGCCATCCGGTGTCCATTACTGATCCGTGATAAGTGTGTCAAGTTAAACACTATGTTTCCTCCGGTGGTCGGATCGAGGGGTCTCGCTCGCCCGCGACGCCTCCGAACCCGAGGGTGGGCCCGTCCACGACCGAAACCGCTAATCGGCGCGCCCGACAGGTGACAGCCAATGCCCTCGCCTGAGGAGACGACCGCGGCCGCGCGCGAGTTCCTCGCTGACCACCCCGAAGCGAAAGACGCCTTCGCGGCCCTCGTTGAGCGCGACGCCCGCGACGAGCCGTGGACGTTTGCCGACATCGACCTCGACTCCGGTCGGTTCGGCGAGCTTGTCGCCCGCGACCTCGCCCATGAGGTCGATACTGGCTACCGGCTCGAAAATCCGAACGCGATCCGCGCCGCGATTGAGTCGGGGCCGGCCGACGCTGCCGATACGACTGACGCTGCCACTGACTCGTCCACAGCTACCGAGGGAAGCGATGACGATGGCAGTGAGACAGCCGCCGGTGATATCGTGATGTCGCGAGTCTCCTCGGTAGCTGACGTCGACGTTCTCACCTTCCTCGGGCTTCTTGGAGGGCTGCTTGTGGTCGCCAGCGCGCGCCTCGTGGCCGCGCCTGCGGTGTTCCAGCAGGGCTTCGTCGTCTCCCCAAGCAATGACACGTACTTTTTCCGCTACTGGCAGGAGCAGCTGGCCGCTCGCGCGGACGGAATCTTCGATCTGGGGCTGTTCGCGGACATGGGCGGCGCCGCGGGCACGCGTCCGCTTGCCCACGCGGTCAACTGGTGGCTGACGGTCCTGCTCGGTGGCGTCGACGCTGCGCCCGTGGTCGCCGCGTGGCTTCCGGTCGTGGCGTCCGTCTGTCTGGGATACTTCGTCTACCGGACCGCACGCCTGCTCACCAGCGATGTGCGTGTCGCGCTCGCCGCCGTGCTGTTCTACGGGCTCGCGCCCGTCAACGTCGTGTACACCTCCGTGGGCTTCCTTGACCATCAGGCCCACCAGTACCTGTGGCTCGGTCTGCTCGTTGCCACACTGACCGCGCTCGGTGTCGACCTTTCCCGCCGGGACGCCCAGTCCGAAACCGAACCAGACCGGCAGGCCATCGCGCGGGCCCACGCACATAACACAACGATGTGGCCCATTGCACTCGCGCTCGCTGTCGCCGTAGCGGCGTCCGCTCACGCCTACGGCGGCTCGCCGCTCACGTTCGTCCCAGTCGCGGCTGTCGTCGGGCTCCGCGTTGCGCTCGACGTTCGGCGGGACCTCTCCCCGACCTACGCAAACGCCCCCCTGCTTGCTGGGCTCGCGCTCGGCGCTGCGGGAGCGCTCGCCGCACACCTCGCGTTAGGCTGGCACGAGTCGATCGCCGCGGTCACGCCCGTCCTCGTCGCGGGCGGTGCGTTTGTCGTTGTCGGGCTAGGGGAGTTGTGGCGCCGCGTCTCCCTGCCGCCGCTTGCCCTTGTCGCGGCAGAGGCGGTCGTCGCCGTGGGGGGGCTTGTCGCCTATGCGCGCCTGCGTCCGGGCGATATCGAACGACTCCGGACGCGCGCCGACGATCTGTTCTTTCGGGAAGGTATCTCCGAGACAGTCTCGCTATTCAGCCCGGATTTTGCGGTCGTGTTCGGACCGCTCCTCCAGCTCGGCCTCGGTTTCTACTTCGCAATCGCCGTCCTCGCAGTCGCGACGTGGGTGGTCGCGCGCCGTTACAAGCCCGACTGGCTCGTCTTAGTCTGCTTTGCGTGGTACTACACGCTGCTCGCAACGATTCAGGTCCGCTTTGCCGGGCAGTTGGCGATCATGATTGCGCCCTTCGCGGGGATCGGTCTTGTTTACCTCCTGTCGGCAATAGACATCGCACGTCCTGTAGCCGCCCTCGGTCGCGGCAACGGCACCGACTCCTCGTCGACTCGCGGTCAATCGAGCCGTGGTCGACCGAGTCGCGCCGGAGCGAACAGCAAACCGGATGGAGGGACCGCGATCACGTCGCTCGCGCTGCCTGAAGGAACCCGATTGCGGGGGTATCTGGCCGCGACGGTCGCGCTCGTGTTGTTGTTCAACCTTCTCCTCGTCCCGTCACTCGTCGGACAGACTACCTATGATCGCGCGCAGTTTGACGCTACGCTTACGGTTGATTCTCACGCCGAGGACGCTGACCGTGAGTACCCACAGAACTTCGTGTTGAGCCAGTGGGGCGACAACCGAATGTACAATTACTTTGTGAACGGTGAAGCCCGCAGTTACGGCTATGCACGAAGCAACTACGATCAGTTCCTTACCGCTGCGCACCCAGACGAATGGTACAACCGCTTTCAAGATCGTGTCGGGTACGTCGTCGTCACTGAACGCGAAAACGCACCTCCAACGGAGTCTACTTACACAGCCCTCTATGATGGGCTCGGCGCCGGCGTCAACGACACCACCGCAACCGGCCATTACCAGCTACTCACTTCCACTGAGGGGATCCGGACCTTTGCGGTCGTCCCCGGCGCGACGATCTCCGTGCCAGAGCCCAGTTCCGTCGGCGTCGAAAATGGAACGGTGACCGCAACAACAACTGTGACTGTGCCCAATTCGTCCGGTGAAGTCACAGCAACTGGCACAACATTCGAGTATGTACGCCACGCTACTGTCTCGAACGGAACCGCAACAATCCGGGTCGCACACCCCGGAGAGTATCAGGTTGGAACACAATCTGTGACCGTAAGCGATGACGCTGTTCACAACGGTAATCAAACAGTCGTTCAGCCGAAATAGTCTGTCTCGGTATCGACTTTTCGAGTTACTTAAATACGTAGTGCGCAATCCCATTGAACTACCCTACCCTACCCTACCCTCTCCTCCTCTACAGATAGAGCAGGCCGAGTGCCTCGGGGCTTGACCCAAGGGTGAAGGCCGTACGCTCACTTTCACTTTCACCTCGGTAAGATGGTAGTTAATACACCTAGCGACAAATAGGGTTGTAACGGCCAGAAACCACCCCCAAAGCATGGAATTGAAGATCTCAATTCCTTTGCTGGTCGTTCGGCAGTTTGGAAATGCGACTCCTCTCAAAACCCGCTACGGCGGTGAGACGGGAGTTGTCGGGCCGTGGTGGAGCGGCCGCCCCTCACGGACACATCGGCGTGTTCGGGTGTTAATTCCAGCCGACCCATCTGGGAAGGTCGAGGGGAATTAAATTCGCCTGCGGGCTCGGTGCGGCCCCAAGACAGTGAAGCCTCGGGGCTTGACCCCGAGGTACTTCACTCGCCCCTTGAGGTGGGGCAGTCGATTTGTGGGTAACTGAGGTACTATCTCTGTGGTGATAGATATGCGAAGCCAAGAATTACTAATACGGTTACGACGATCCCGAATCCAGGAACCTCTGACTCTGTCCCATCATCAGTTGTATTGGATGGTCCACCGTCTTGCTCAGTCTCTTGATTGACAACATCATTCGATGTCTCGGTTTCATTGCCCTCTTGATTAGAGGTGTCATTGGGCTCTGCTGAGGTAGTGCTCTCCTTACTTGATGTATCGGTGGCTGTTTGATTACCATTCACAACCGTTTCATTCTCATCTACTGCCGTTTCGTTCGTGTCCACAGCTGTTTCGTTTGTATCCACAGCCGTTTCGTTCGTGTCCACAGCCGTTTCATTCTCATCTACTGCCGTTTCATTCTCATCTACTGCCGTTTCGTTCGTATCCACAGCTGTTTCGTTCGTGTCTACAGCCGTTTTGTTCGCATCTACTACTTCGTCTTGCTCATCTTCTTCATTCCTATCATCATCGTCACTACTTGAGCCACTGGACTCATCTGTTCTACTTCTATCGTCTTTGGCATCCTCTGATTGAAGCTCCTCAACACCGTTTGCGAGCGTTTTCGTTGACTCGATAACGCTGCGAGGCGCAGGTTGGTTGAGATAATTATTGTTTAATACGACGTAATTACCGTTCTCACCTGCGTTTGTGCTAGCATACGGCTGTCGCTCAAGAATCGACGCCTCAGAGTCTGTCACAACTATCAATTCAGGATTTGTTTGGAGGATTACCTCATCTGAGAGCTGTGGATACCCGTCTGCCTCTGACGCAGCAACGTTAGTAGTCCCACCAATCTGCATAATTTCGTTGATGAAGGTATTGTCAGCAGCGACATACCCGCCTCCAAGCGGATACAGTGCGTCAGGACGACCAAGCTCAGCGGTCTGGTTTTCTACATTTTCCACCGTTTGGTTCATCTCAGTATTTACTTCCGCTGCTGTCTCACAGTTTCCAACAAGACGGCCTGTGCGCTCTGTTTTTGCCGCAATGTCACCGACATCGGTAGCAGCGGGGAAATGGTAAACAGTGAGGTTCTGTGCACGAAGATCTGCGACTTGTCCAGCTGAGGCGTTCGGTGCCAACACAAGATCGGGATTAGTCGCAACAACCTTTTCGACGCTAACACCGAATTCTGCGGAGACATTTGTTTTGCTGGCAGTCCCGTTCAAATACCCCGCAAACTCGGTTACACCGACAACCCTGTCTTGCGCACCTAACTCCCAGAGGGTCTGGGCAGCTGATGGGTTTGTTGTCGTGATCCGATCTGGCTGTTCATTAATCGTGATTTCTGTCCCTGTTGCGTCTGTTACAGTAAGTGGGAACCCACACGTACCACTACTATTGACTGTCTCTTCTGTTTTGTTGGCTTGAAGATCTTCAACAGCAGCAGCGAGAGTTTTGGTCGATTCAATCACACTCCGGGGCGCCGGCTGGTTTAGATAATTTGTATTCATAACTACATAGTTATCTTCTGCCCCAGCAGTTGTGCTCGCGTAGGGTTCTCTATCAAGAATTGCGCCCTCTGTATCGGTCACGAGTATGATCTCAGGATCTGTTTTGAGGATGACTTCATCCGAGAGTTGTGGATACCCATCTGCCTCTGACGCGGCGACGTTGGTTGTCCCAGCAATCTTCATGATTTCGTTGATGAAGGTATTGTCAGCCGCGACGAAGCCTCCCCCAAGTGGGTACAGTGCATCGAGACGATCAAGCTCAGCAGTCTGGCTTTCTACATCCTCTACAGTCTGATTCATCTCGGTGTTTACCTCCGCTGCTGTCTCGCAGTTTCCAACAAGACGGCCTGTGCGCTCTGTTTTTGCCGCAATGTCATCGATATCGGTCGCGGCCGGGAAATGGTAGACCGTGAGATTCTGTGCACGAAGATCTGCGACTTGATCAGCTGAGGCGTTCGGTGCTAACACAAGATCGGGATCGGTTGCGACGACTTTTTCGACGCTGACACCGAATTCTGCGGAGACATTTGTTTTGCTGTCAGTCCCGCTCAAGTACCCCGCAAATTCGGTTACACCAACAACCCGGTCTTGCGCACCGATCTCCCAGAGAGTCTGGGCTGCTGACGGATTTGTTGTTGTGATCCGATCCGGCCGTTCATCAAGCGTGATTTCTGTCCCTGTCGCATCAGTTACGTTGAGCGGAAACCCACAGGTATTATTTCCTGCTGTCTGCATCGGTTCCTGACCGCTGTAATTGGTAGACAGACTTTCACTCTCTGCGTGTTCAAACTCTGCTCCTACTGACTGTGCGCCAGCGGCGGTTCCTGAGGCGCCAACAACTGCTGTCGCCACAACCACCGCCAGTAGAATCACTCGTAAGTTCTTCACAGTTGGCAGCCGCGCTTGTAAAATATAATTTTTATTATTCCAACCTTGCTTGCGTTGGAATGTGTTATGTGTCTGATTAAACTATTGATACTCACGTCTGACGCAGAGTGAACTACCCCGACCTACTCACTCGCCGCTGGGGCGGCTCGTTCCTTGAGGTCGGGGCTTCCTGTTTCCACGACGCGCTTTGCAGGGACCGAATCGGTCCCCGTAGGGAGCGCAGTCTCCGCAGGCGTTGTTTCGGAGCGTCCCGCTCCTAACTGCTTGATTCCGCGAGAAAGAATATTCCATGCCGCGTTCCAGTCCCTATCGGCGGTGAAGCCACACGAGGGACAAGAGTGTTCGCGGACCCACAACGGCTTGTCCGTCTTGATACCGCAAGCAGCGCACTCTTTGGTCGTCCCTGCCGGTTCTACCGCTACGAAGTACGTGCCTTCGCGTTCACATTTGTACTCCAGCATCCGCAGGACCGTACTCCATGCCGCCCCCGCACGATTGCGCGAGTTCCCCGGGAGCTCGACTAACCTTTTTACGTCGAGGTCTTCTACGGCCACGAGATCGTACTCACTCGCGTAGTAGTTCGACAGCTTGTGGAGAAAATCGCGACGTTTCCGTTTCAAATCGGCATGACGCCGGGCGACGGTCTTGCGCTGTTCTTCCCAGTTGTTTGACCCGTGTTCCTTCCGGGAGAGATCACGCTGGGCGCGTTCCAGCCGTTCGCGTTCGTCTGAAACGTTGAGCGACCCGACAGCCGTGCCGTCGGTGTCGCTTGCGTAGTTGAGTATGCCTACGTCGATTCCGACCGTCTTTGTCAACTCGTCGGGTTTCTCAGGTGGGTCGTTGGGTGTTTCTAGCTGGAGCGAGGCGTACCAGTTGCCGATCGGCTCACGTTTGACGACGACACCTTTCACCTCGGCGTCGGTTGGGAGATTGCGATGGGCAACAATGGGCACGTCGCCGATCTTGTTGAGGTACAACCGATCTTGACCACTCGTTTTCTTGAGTTCGAAGCCAGATTGGTTGTACTCGAAAGAGTGGTAGTACCCTTTGCCCTTCCATTTTAGCAGAATACAGGCGGTAAGCCCCCTTCCTCAAGGAGCGACCAGCGGGAGCGAGTAGGGAGGGGATACACCGCCGTCATCACGTCTCAAACACGTTCGTACTCGCTGCCTAACCACCTCACCGAT
>NZ_SGUB01000044.1:0-11368 GCF_005435235.1 Halorubrum sp. GN12_10-3_MGM | reverse complement strand
GTGGAACATCCTTTCTCGTGGTCTTGAAGAAGTAGGAGTGGGATACTCCGAATCAACGCCTGTGGAGACTGCGCTCCCTGTGGATACGCCTGTATCTGCAAAGCGCGTCGTGGAAACAGGAAGCCCCGCCCTCAAGGAGCGAACGGCGTCAGCCGTGAGCGAGTAGGGTGGGGTAGTTCACCGCTGGCCCAAGCCGTCCTCTACGACGCTTCGAATATGCGGATTCGGGTCTGGGACCACTTCGGGACGGTGTTCAGCTACATGAAGCTATTCGGATTGATGCATCGGATCTATCCCATTGACGGCGACGGCAACCGCGTTTCGAGTACCGACCTTGCGGCGGGCTACGAGGCCGAACTTGACGGCCCAGCCTCACTGTTTCGGAAGTCACAGAAGTACGGCATTCGGATGGCGAACTTCCTCCCCGCGCTACCGCAGTGTGACCGCTGGGAGATGCGTACAGAGATTCTGGACGACGATACGACCAGCGGTCGCACCCGCCTCATACTCGACCACACCGACGGCCTCGTCTCACACTACAGCATGGGTCAGGAGTTCGATAGCGATATCGAACGCACACTCGCCCGGAAGTGGGAGCGAGCGACCACTGACTGGGAACTCACGCGTGAGGACGATGTCTTCGACCTCGGCGCGGAGGTGATGATTCCGGATTTTGCCATCGAACACCCCGATGGCAGACGGGCGATCATCGAGATTGTGGGATTCTGGACCCCAGAGTACCTAGAGTCGAAGCTGGCGAAGATTCGGCAGGTCGATGCCGACAATTTCGTGCTTGCGGTCTCAGAGCGACTGGATTGTGCCGACGAAGACTTCGGGGACACGGCGGAGCGGGTCCTGTGGTTCAAAAGCGGGATTCACGTCTACGACGTGGTCGAATTGGCCGAAGCGTACGCATCCCCCGTCAAAACAGAGCGCGACTGATCGGTGCTCAGCCCAATCGGCCGCCGTCGCCGTTCCAGTAGTGCCAGTCGTTAATCGCTTGTCTGGTATCGCTGTCCACGTCGAGTACTTCGAGCTGTGACAGTGGCACGCCAAACTCCCGGTCCCTCCACTCCACGAGGACGAACATCTCCTGGTTGCTGACTACTTCATCGGTCATTCCAACGACCGGTACCGCTTCGTCCGCTCGCAGCGGGGAGATTGTTCGTTCCTCGATACACCGCGCTTGGAAGGGGAAAGACATCTCACGTTCGAGGTGGTAGCACCAGCTAATAGCCATCTCGTGCGCATTATAGGCATCTGTGAGTACCTCTCTCCGAATCCGTTTGTTTCGCTCTTCATCCGTTTCCTCTGTCATTGCCGCTTTTCTCGGACAATCGCGGCCGTATCAGTCGATGTAATCACGTCATCACGCTCAAGAACTTCATCAACCTCCGCCGGCTCGTAGACCTCTTTGACGATACAGTAGTAGTACGACGGCGTGCCGAAATCATAGATCATGCTGAGTCTGTCGTCATCCCAGAGTGTCGCACGCTCGGCGACATCTGTAATCGTCATCTCACTTGCTCTGGTGTACGACCGGTCCCCTGCTTTCTCGTACTGGTGGTCGGGAATCACGTTGAGACTGGAATCCAAGAATTCGTCTTCGAGCCCGTACATCCGGAGATGGAAATCATCGAGCGTACTGAACCGACACACGAGTCTATCCAGTTCCGCCATCGTTGTTTCCGGTCCGACGACGATATCGTACCACTCGTCTCGTGCACGGCCTTTCTGCTTCCATCGGAGTCGATAGCCGACGGTTCCTATCCGCTCAGATATGTCGTCGCCAGCTTGATCCCGCTCGGTCCCGACTGCTTCCCGTGCGTTCGACCAACAATACGAGCAGATTTCGTCGGGCGCATCACCCTTGAAGCCATCTTTGTCGATATCGAGGTCGGCGAGAAACTCCGATACTGGGACGTGTTGCGGGCGCGGATGCCGGTTCCCGTGACTACACATCATCTCCCCAGGACCACCAATACCGAACGAGAAACGAGAGTTTCTCCCGCCTTGATCAGCATCCATATCGATGATATGTACTACTGTTCCGCTTCCGATCTCGATCACGAATTGGTCTGTTGGCTCGCTCATTGCTGATCACCGGTACTGGATGTAGATGCCATGGTCGCGATACAGGTCGTGGAACGTGACGAACCGCCGCCGGGACACCGCTTTCGCCTCGTTCGGGTCTACTCGACGGTCGTACTCTTCGAGCAGGTTGATCTTCTCCTCGCTGGGGAACGGAAACGAGACGCCAGAGGTCGTCGTAACCTCGCCATAGCGAACGGGTCTGAAAAACAGTACGACTCCCGGCTCTGCGGTTCGGCTGAGATTGATATCTAACAGCGTGCGTTCTTCTCCGTCGTTCAGCAAGCCGGTTACCGTCAGACGGGGTCCTGACTCGCTGACGGATTCGACCTCGAACAGCGAGGGGTCAGCGTCGATGGTGGACTCGAGAATGTCCCGTTCGGTTTCGTTCTCCCAGCGTTCCGCTTCGAGGTAGCGTTCCGCGGCGGTGGTCCCGTCTCGGCGGTAGTCGTACAGCGCGAACTCGAAGTGGGCCGGCATCTGGGATTCGAATTCGTAGGCCAGGTTCGGTCCGTCGAATTCGATGTCCAGTTCCGATGCGGTTTCTACGATCAACTCGCGGTCAGAGTACGCTTCGAGGATGTCGCTGTTCAGTTGTGTTCCGATCTCCCGATAGGTCTTGTAGTGGTCTCCGTCGCTCATTACGAGACAGTATTGCATGCCGGTATCAAGGCTTTTGGGTGTCGAGAGTTCGACGGCGTTACGATTCGTATCGATCCTCCAGATCGTCGAGTGCGCGCCAGAACTGCTCGTCGTTGATCCGGGGCTCCGTCGTCGCCCGCTTCTCCAGCACGCCAGCGTACGTGTCGAACTCCTTGGAAGTTGGATCGGTCGCTAAGATACAGTCGGCGTATCCGTTGAGTGCGGTCTGGATAGTCTTCGCGTAGTGGTTGTGAGCACCGTCGATCCAGTTGTACTTCTCGTCGATCTCTTCGAACACCGCTCGGTAGACGGTCGCAGCGGCCAGATACCGGTCGCGGTCACGGTACTGCTCGGCGATCTCGAAAAACCGGGAGAAGTCGATGGCTTCGAACACGACCGGGTCAGCATGTTGCTTGAACAGTTGCGCGATTTCCTCTCGATACTCCTCGACCGATGCGTGGTCGTCGCCAAAGCGTGCGAGAAACTGCTCGCGCAACTCAGGGTGTTCGGCGAGAGCGTCACGGACGAATCCACGCAGATCGTCGGCCGATACGTTGTCCAAAACTGATCCGACGCGACCGCTCTCGTCTTGTGGCGGACCGGCGGCGATGTCAAGTAGTACCGCGACGACGTGCTTACAGTCGCCGCGCTCCTCGTACGGACAGGTACACTGTGTGTCGATGCTCCGTGAGCCGAACTCGATCGTCACGTCGTACAACTTCGATCCACTGACGCTCGCAGTCACAAGATCGTCGAATCGATCCAGTTGCTGAATGCGTCCCTCGTCACGGTAGTTCACCCCGCGCTCGAACACCGCATCGGTGCTTCGATTCCGGACGGTATCTCGGTCGACATTCATATGCCGTCTTCCGACGCGGTCGTAGCATTTGATTCTGGTGCCGAATCGGTAGTCTCAGTTGATCACATCGACAGCCGCGTAATCTCGTCTGATGGCGATGAATCAGATTGAACTGACCATGGAGCGGCTTCGAAACGCCGGTGGGCCTGACCTTCGAGATGGACCGTCGCTGTCAGCGGCAGACTGCCGCCGACGCAACAGTGTTGTCACTCACGACCGCTGTCCAAATCGGTGGACAGCTACCAGAAAACCGGTCGTCGAGTGGCTGGTTCGCTGGAACGGACCTTCGTGCACCAAGCGCTGTCCAAGCGGCCCGCAACACCATCTCACAGAACCCAGTGAACGACCACTGCCAGAGGCGACGCCCCGCCGAGGGGGGCGCCGCCACGTACCGCCAGTGTAGATACCGCCAGCTATTCTGTAGCACCAGGCTCACGACAAACATCACAGCCGTAGCCCAGCGTCCTGAGAACTGGTGAACGCGAGGCTTTGTTTGGCTAATCGGTAGCTCGACTCGATGCCGAATCGCTTCCTGTAGTGCTCTCGCGCCGCAGAACTCCGGGAGGAGTTCGAGCCCGCAGCTCGCCGAAGCGCTTGCTGTAGTGCTCTCGCGCATCCCGCGGCGTGTGGACAAACAGCGCGTCAGCGGCGTAGCCGTGACGCGCCACCCCATGTTCGTCGTACCGTCCCTGTTGATAGACACAGTCGATGAACACAGGGAACGTTACCTTGCCGGCGAGTTCGTGTTCGATCTCGCGGCTCCAGCCGCTCCTGAGTTCGTCTTGGATCGTTTCGCCTCACTTGACGATCGGCATCACGTAGGCGTAGTCGTGCGCAGACAGCAGTCCGAGACAGGTGCTGTTGTAGAATCCGCGATCGAGGTAGACGGCCTTGACGCTGAGGTCAAGACCATCGAGGAGCTCGAGAAACTCACCAAGGACATCGCTGGTGGTGTCGCCAGCGTGTACTACTTGTTGCGTACCCGCGCGTACAGCGTCGCATAGGCGTGAAACGTCGTGGGTCCCCGTTTCGCCTGTGAGAAGTACAGCGCTTCCGTTTCATCTTCATCGCCGTAGTAGGGGGCAAGGTGGAGGTCTACACAGACCTCCACCGGTCGATCTGGAAGCGTCTCAAGCGTATCTCGTTGTAGTAGCGTGTCCCCAACCGCCTCAACAGAATCAAGTTCGAACTGCTCGGTGAGATGTCCTCGGACGGTGTTGGCGTGTGGCGAGTTCTCGGTCGTTTCGCAGACATGATTGATCGAGGTCCCGCCGGTGCTGGCGCCGGCGAGGACCTCGTACAACGACTCTGTCGTGATCTTGACGTTCTCGTCGAGATCTATCGCAAGCTCTTCGTTGAGGCTGTTGACGACAAAATTAAGAAGGTGTTCTTCGTCTATCTCGTTGTCTGCTTCGGTAGGTTCCACACTCTTCCAAGCAGACACTTTCACTCAAAACCCGATATGACCGACTGAAGCTTCGTTTTACAGGGCTTTGGAGCTTGTAGACACTGTCTCCAAACCCTGCTGCTCATTCGTTTTTAGTTAAGCCCAGTAGTAATATTATACTACCAGATTATGCGCTAAGGTGTTTGAAGAGATGAATCTCACGAGCCAACTGGTATTGCCGTCGAAATCAAACAATAAAGATCTGCTTCAGACCCAGATCTCGAACCGTAGCCGGTGTGATCGTCCGGAATTCAGCCCGAGAACACCGTTATTAAATATTACTGTGAGTGTTAAATAAAGACGAGTGCCCTGCTGCTTCGCACGTGGGGCTTTCTATGACAGGCCCTGCTGTGTATCCATGAAAAGCAGCCTCTATAGTGGTATTACCGCTGTTATTAGCATACAGCACTGCGAATTGAGAGCAGGGAGAGGCAGTATATTAAAAAAAGCGTGTGTGCTTGTTACTGTTGTTTGGTGTTTATGGCTCGTACGTCCGAAGGACTGTCTTTTCGCCACCTATGTCCCCAATTATTTGGACACTGGAATTATTGTGTTTCACTGTTACAGTCTCGCCTACCCCTTCTAAACTTGACGTCCCGGTACTGTCAGTCGCGTTGACAATAACGCGATCCACATTTCCTTGACTAACTAGTGTTACCGTAACATAGGAGCTGTTAGGTTCATCAATTGAGACTCCAGCATTTGCGTTCTGGCCCAACTGGTCACCGAGTCCGAGCACGAACGTCCCGATCACAGCCGCTAAAATTACAGTTATGGCGACCATGAGTATAACCCCTATAACAGGGCTGACGGCCCGTTCACTGTCTTGGAATGTTTTTTTAATGTTCATGATGTCGTTGTATCGCCAACGGAACAGGTACGAAGGTTAACGACACTCGGGTACAGAATACTAGGTGCCTTGTGAGGCCCTATATCGTGTAGACCCGAAGTGGTAGGATGGCCTTCCATCCTGCCGTTTCCTTCAGTTTGTCCGCTGGTATGCTCTAATGTACGCAAAGCACAGTTATAACTACTCTGATCAGGATATCAAATGTGAAAACGACTCACAAGATGTATCGCACAGGGTGTCAATATATAAGTATGGAACCGACGGCGCGCTCAATCGCGCGGACCTACTCCGATCGCGTCTACCCTGACCCGTGGCAAAAGGTCGAGGACTACCAGCGCGTGCAGGCGTACGCCGCCGAGCACCCAAACGCTGGTCGGACAGCGGTGGGAACCGCACTCGAGCTACCGGCGGGGAGGGTTCGGCCGTGGCTCAACGGTGGCCGGCCCGACCCGGTGCGCGGGATCGAGACGGCCAGTGCGAACGGCTGGCTCGATCCCGAATGCGACATGGCAGGTGCTCTTGTTAAGCTGCTCGCGCACGTCCTCGCGGGCGGGAGTATCAACGAAACGTTCGTCCCTGCAATCACGATCGGGCGCCGGGTTGATCGCGAGGCGATCGAGGCAGCATTCGCGGCGGTCGGCGTCGACACACACTGTCGCCATGCGAACAGCGACGGACGCGCGACCGAACTGTACCCAGCAACGGACGCCTCGGTGCTCGGGCGGTGTCTCGTCGCCATGGGCGCCCCACAGGGCGCAAAGACCGCCCTTGATGCCGTCCCGGCGGTCGTCTGGGAGAGTCCCGAGTCGATCCGGCGTCGGTTTGTCGAGGTGTACGTCGCGCACCGTGGCCTACACTTTGAGACGAAGGCAACGACACGCATCCAAGAGGAGCGCCCGAAGTCATATATCGTCGATCTTCACAAACTTATCAGCGAATCCGTCTCCAGTCATGTCTCATACGGAGAGCGAGGGATCACTATTTCGGCGAACGCCGCTCGTGAACTCGGGTTCGCTTGAACAACATCTCTGATGAAGAGAGACTGTCACACGCTCCGTCTCTGACGGTGAGGAGCCGGCGCTACGCGCGGGCTGTGCTGCGGATCTGGTGTCTGACGTCCTGTGCGACCACGACCAGCGTCACCACGAGTATGACCGCGGAGAAGGCGGTCCAGAGCCGGACGTTGATCCCGTTAACGCCCGCCCAGAACGGCACGGTGGGGCGCGGCCGCGCCGCGACAAACGGCCACAGCAGGTCTGGCGGCACCTGTCCCGCGAGCAGGCTCCGGTACGTGTCACCGACCATATGTGACAGGTACGCGGCGGCGAACGCGCCGGCGACGCGCGGCCGCTCGGTGTAGTGCCCGTACGCAAGCACACCGGCCGCGATTGGGAGCGCGAACGGCAACGAGTGTACGAAGACCCGGCCGCTTGGCAGCACCCCGAACTGGTGTGCGAGCGGCTTGTCCACGAAATCCGGAAACTGACTGCCGACCGCGGTCACAAACACCACTCCACGTGTCGGTAGGTGTCGATCACGAACGGCGACGTACGCTATCACCGGTAGGAGGGCGACGAGTAAGTGTCCGTGGGGGAACACGCCTATTGGTTCTAACCCCGGGCAGAAGAACGTTCTTGCCGCAATTTATTGTAGACCTTCTTCTGGAGACAACAACGCGATCTGCCAGCCGGCCAAGACCGACCCAGCCAGACTCATCGGGACAGCGATCGCGAGCCCGGCACCGAGCAACCACTGTGGGGTTCGGACCACGTTCTCAAAGCCGACGAGAGCAGCAGCGGTAAGATTGAGGAGTTCAACGAGCGGCAGGGTGGCGACCACCCCGACGACCCCTCCAAGGACACCAAGCACCAACGCCTGTGTAAGCACTACCCCGACAAGCGTTGAGGTCCGTGAGCCAAGCGCTTTGAGTGCTGCCAGCTCCCGTCGTTGTTGATACACCACCGACACCATGAGATTTGCCGTGAGCGCGAGTCCCGCAAGAACACCAAGCACGACGAGGCTCCCGCCGCTCGCGAGCAAGACGGCCTGCCGTTCGAGTGTGGCTTCCAACTGCTCGCTATTCGTCCGAACCGTATATTCGGGATACTCGGCTTCAATCGCGCTCGCAACGGTACTTGGAGAGGCACCTGCGTTGAGACTCACCGTAATGAGTGACGCCCGATCAGTTGCGGTAGTCCCTGTGACCGCTTGGAGCTCACTCAGGTGAAGCGTTACGGACGGCGTTCCAAGAAACCGTGAGAAGGTTGGTGAAACACCGACAATCTCAAACTGGTTAGCTCGGGCTGACGAGAGCGTCCCGCCGACATAGATGGAGTCTCCAACACCGACATCAAGCAGTTCGGCCGTCCGCGGATCAATAATGATTTCGTGAGTCATCGGGCCAGCGTAGGTCCCGTTCGCATAGTGGACGTCACCCTGTTGGAACTGTGTCCCGTTTGTGATCTCCACGGCAGGTCCAACGCCGGACCCAACCCCAACGATCGTCTCCCATTCGTCCCCACTCGTGCTCACATAGACGGTTTGATACGCCATCGGCACCGCCGCTGTCACGTCTTCACGCGAATCGATTGCGGCCGCAACCGAATGCGCATCGACGACCGTGTTCTCAAAGCCCCCGACAGTTCCCGGCGCAAGCTGGACAGGGCCGCCAGTAACCCATAGGTCACGGCCAGACGCATCGAACTGTTCTTGCCCCGTCTCGACGACGCCAAGCCCCACTCCGGCAAGTAGCGTAACCGACAACACCGCTAACGCGATCCCGATAATCGCCAACAGCGTCCGGGTGCGGTGCTGCCGCAACTGTGTCAGCCCAATGCCGGTGACCGCTCGCAAGCGGGACACCCCACGCATTAGCTAAGCACCTCGAGCTGGTCGGTTCGTGCCGCGATCCAGGCGGGATACGGCGTCGCCAACACACCAATTGCGAAGGCGACACCGGGGCCGTAGGCGAGCAGGGCGGGGTGAAACGCCGCGATCTGGCTAACGGAGCCAAAGATGGTTGCGCCGACGTTCAATACTTGGAGGCCAGCCACCCCACCCAGAGTGCCGACGAACCCGCCGAGCCCGGCGATGGTGAGTGTCTGCGCGAACACGATGACCATCTGTGAGGACGTCGATATGCCAAGCGCCCCTTGAACGGCAATCATTTCCCGGGCAGCAATTGTCTCTAACCCAACGAGTGTTGCAACGAATAGCGTACCGATTGCGACGGTTGCGATGAGGGCAGCGACGGCGACAGCAACCGGCAGGCTTGATGTAGAAAGGTCTTCTCCACCCAGCCCCGCCCGCGTCAACACCTGTGTTTCCGGATATGCCGCCGCTAGTGTGGATTCGACGGTTGGATCGTTTGTACTGACGAGGATCTGGTCGGCTGAATCCTGGCGTGCGGTGTTTGTCAGTGTCTGAAGCTCACTCGCATGGACCACAATCAGCGGGACGGGGCCTACGCCACCAGAGAGATCGCCGTCGGCAATGGCAGTCGTTGTGAATGTCTGATTCTGCCCTGCTCGGGCCGGACGGATGGGATCACCCCGCTCAAGCCCCACAATTTCGGCGGCGGCACCACTCACGATCGCTTCGCCCGTCCAGGGACCAGTATACTCCCCATCAGCGTAATGTGGATCGCCCGGCGTAAGCTGGTTGGTTGGCAGCCCTAACAGGCGCTCGCCACTCTCCGGTGGAATCACGCCCGCCGCAAAGACGTATTCGGGTGTCGTGTCCGTGTCAATCTGAAGAATTTGAAGTTCAACTGGCGTGGCAAAGGTCACTCGCTCATCAGCTTGGAGCCGTGCTGTGGTCTCATGAACAGCACCAAGCTGGGGGCCTTCCACGGAGACGGCGACGCTGCTGACCGATCCACCGTCGGGAACGATCCAATAATCCACATCATCACCCTGAATCGTCGATCCACCAGCCAAATTGACCGCGACGCCAGTCACGCTGATCATCAACGCCACAGCGAGCGCCACGCCACACACGCTCAACAGGAGCCGCCGACTCTCACCAGTCCGTAGTCGGCCAACGGTCTGGGTGACACCAACCCCGAAGTGACTACTTCGTTTACCCATCAGTGAGCCTCCCGTCACGGAGCCGGAGTACACGGTCCATCCGATCGATCGCCATCGGGTCATGTGACGCGACAACGACAGCATGATCGGCAGCCACGTCCGCGAGCAAATCTAAGACTGCCTCGCTGGCCGTCGAATCGAGCTCACCGGTTGGCTCGTCAGCGATCACGAGATCTGGGTCCCCGCCAAGAGCCCGCGCGACAGCAACCCGCTGTTGTTCACCACCGCTGAGTGCTGCTGGGCGATGTGAGAGTCGATCGCCTAGTCCAACGTCTTCGAGTAGTGACTGTGCTCGGCGTCGCCGCTCTCGTTTCCCACTGCCTTGTTCGATCATTGGCAGCGCAACGTTTTGAAGCGCTGTCAACGACGGGAGGAGGTGGAACCGTTGGAACACAATTCCGACGTGATCGCGCCTGATGGCGGTGCGTCCACGTTCGCCCATCGAACTGGTGTTCATACCAGTAATCGCGACGTTGCCAGTGTCGGGTGTCTCGAGCGCAGCCAGTAGATGAAGCAATGTGGATTTTCCGCTTCCACTAGGGCCCGCGAGGCCGACTAACTCACCCCGTTGGACCGCCATCGACACGGCATCTACAGCCGTGACTGACGTCCCAGATTGTCGTGAGAAAAGGCCTCCAGTACTGCCGCGTGTGTACGTTCGAACAACCTCCGTACACTGGACAACGGGTGAGTCGCTCATCGAACTCATCTGTAATTCACCGGACATACTCTGCGTACAAGTCCTTTACTCCAGGTAGTCCATCATACACCCACACCACGAGACCCACAACCGTGAGGACACCCCCAAACACCACCATCGGTGTCGCTTCAAGAGTGAGAAAGAATTCGATGAAACTCCGGGATTCACCTTCCGGCACGGAAGTCAGAGGCCAGAGCCAGTACCCGAGTCCGGTATACTCCTGTGTAAGCACTGGATAGATGCCATCTCCAACCAGATGGGAGACGTAGCCAATCGCGAACGCACTGACGAGTGTACGCTGATCGGAGTACTGAGTGAGCCTCCGCAGAACGAGTACGACCACTGAGAACGTCACTAATGAGTGAGACAGACTCCGTCCATAGGGGAGCAGTGGGATCGTCCACGTCAGCGGTTTATCAATCAGATCGGGAAACTGTGTTCCAAGTCCAAGTGCGAAGACGGCCAAGCCGATCGGCGGATGCCCGATCTGCCAGCGAGCATACACCGAGTAGATGAGGTAGCCGAACGCAGCATGTCCCCACGGTAGCATCTACTCTAAGATAAGTACGTGTTTAGCCCGAACTGATTTCGCTGCTATCTCATAGAAGGCGCACAACTTAGCCTGTATGAACTGGCAGCAGAGGTTCGCGATGATTCTCAGGGATGGGCTCCGTCGTGGAGCCCATCCCGT
>NZ_SGUB01000043.1:0-11411 GCF_005435235.1 Halorubrum sp. GN12_10-3_MGM | reverse complement strand
GGGCGGGGACGAGAGCCCGTACGGCGGGGCGACCGGCAGCACGCGCGGGGTCATGGAGACCGCGGACGGCTTCCGGGTCACGCACCCGGAGCCGGTGACCGAGTTCGACGTGTTCCGGGGCGACGAGGACTGAGCGGGGCGTCTCGGGGAGAAGGGGTTCGAACGGATTACGCGACGTCTTCGTACACGGCGAGCGTGTCCTCCGCCACGTCCAGCCACTCGCGGCGCCCGTACTCCGGCGGCTCCTCGCGGTCGAGCGCCTCGATGAGCCCGTCGACGATCGACTCCGAGTCCGTCTCGACCTCGACGAGGCAGCCGTCGGGGAGCACCTCCGCGACGCCGGACGGCGTCGCGACGACCTGCGTGCCCGCCTCCAGCGCCTCCGTGATCGTGATCCCGAACGGCTCGGCGTACGAGGGCGAGACGAACGCGTCCGAGGCGGCGTAGTAGTCGCCGAGCTCTGCCTCGGGGACGTAGCCGACGAACTCGACCCGGTCCTCGATGCCGAGCAGCTCGGCGAACCGCTTCAGCTGCTCGGTCTGGTGGCCCGACCCGCCGACGACGAGCGTCACGTCGCGGCCGCGGAGCTTCTTGGTCGCGTACAGGAGGTGCGAGATCCCCTTCTGGTCGGTGTGGCGGCCGACGAAGAACAGCATCTGGCCGTCGATACCGAGGTCCTCGCGGACGTCCTTCCCAGAGAACTGCGGCGTCGAGAAGCCGTTGTACACGACCCGCGAGTCCGCGTCGTACAGCTCTCGGATGTCCTCGCGGACGATCTCGCTGACCGCGATGTTGGTGTCCGCGGCGTTCGCGAGCCGGCGCTCCGTCTCGACCTCGCGGCTCGGCGGGTCGATGTTGCGGTCGCTCGCCAGCGAGTGGAACGAGGAGACCCACGTCGCGTCGGACTCGCGGGCGGCGGCGCGACCGGGCCCGTACCCGAACCAGTCGTGGGTGTGGATCACGTCGTAGTCGGGCGCGAGTTCGGCGAGGCGGTCGGAGAGCTCCCCGACGCGCGCCGCGACGTCGCCCTCGCCGGTCTCGACGGGTTCGAGTCCCGGCTCGTCGTCGGGCGCGAACTCCGCCGGCAACACCAGCGCGGCGTCGACACCGAGTTCGTCGCGGAGCCCGGTGAACAGTTCTCCCACGTGGACGTCGAGCCCGCCGGTGATGTTCGGCGGGTACCCCCACCCCAGCATGAGTACGCTCGGCGGCATACACCCCCGTTTCGGGAGTCGGCACTTAGGTATGCCCCTCGCAGCGCGCAGGGGACCGGAAAACGGAGAGCGGAAAGAGGTCCGTCCGCGGTCAGACCGCGCGGTCAGGCCGCGCGAACCGCGTCGCGCAGGGCGTCCGTGCGCTCGGTGATCGACTCGGCGGCGTCCCCGAGCACGTCGAGCGGGTCGCCCTCCTCGGCCTTGACGGTGAGGACGGGTTCGGTCTGGCCCCCGGACTGCTCGGGATTCATGTCGTAGGTCGCGGCCGCGACGTCGTCCGACTCCAGCAGGGCGCCCTTCAGCACGTTCATGAACGTGTGATCCTCGCCCGCGATCTCGATGTGGAGTTCCGTGTCGGTCTTCTCGATGACCCGCAGTTCCATACCCGAGAGGTCGAGCGAGCGGCGTTTCAAGCTTTCGTCTCCCGGATATCGCCGGATGCGGACGGGTCGCACGCGGCCGGAAAACACTTCTCTCGCCGACCGAGTTACCGGGTATGTCCGGCGATCGACCCGCGATCCGACGGCTGCCGTCCGACGAGGAGGCCCTCCGCCGCTACGCGGCCGACCTGTGGCTCCCGTACAACCGCGACCTCGCCGACGCCGTCGGGGCCCACGACCTCGCGGACTGGCCCGAGGAGCGCTTCGTCGAGCGACACGTGGAGTTCGCCCGGAACCAGCTGGACGATTCGGGAAGCCGCGGCTGGGTCGCCGCGACCGCCGCCGACGGGGCGGCCGACGCCGCGGTCGACCCCGCGACCGCCGCCGTGACCGATCCCGACCTGGACCTCGTCGGCCTGCTGATGACGAGCGTCGACGCGTGTCCCGACCCGTTCGATCGGCCGGACCGGCTGGTGATCGGCGAGATATACGTCGCGGCGCCGTACCGCGGCACCGGCCTCGCGGACCGGTTCGTCGAGCGCGCGGTCGCCGACGCCCGCGACCACGGCTGCGGGCAGCTCCGGCTCGACGTGGACGTCGACAACGAGCGAGCCGTGGCGTTCTACGAGCGGACCGGGTTCGAGGAGTACCGCAAACAGATGACGATGGCGGTCGATCCGGAGTGACCCCGACGATCAGGCGGCTCCGGCGGGGCGACGTGCGACCGCTGGTCGAGGACCTGTGGCTACCGTTCGCGCGCGAGATGGCGCGGCTCGCCGACCGGAACGCGCTCGCGGACGACGTCGACCTCGTCGCCGCGGGCGTCGAACACCGACGGGACAAGCTCGACGACGACGAGGCGGTGACGTGGGTCGCCGTCGCGGACGGCGAAACGGGCGATGACGCCCGCCTCGTCGGCTACGCCGCCGCGAGCCCCGAGTCGTCCGCACCCGTGTTCGCCGCGGGCGACCGACTCCACGTGAGCGAGCTGTACGTCCGGCCGCCGCGCCGCGGCGAGGGTATCGGGCGGCGGCTGCTCGACCGCGCCCGGGGGGCCGCCGCCGACCGCGGCTGCGAGCGCGTCACGCTCGACGTCGACGTCGAGAACGAGTCCGCTCGCGGCTTCTACGAGGAGTGTGGCTTCGAGTCGGCGCGGATCCGGATGGCCGCCGACACGGCGTCGGACGCGGACTGACCCGCTCGGTGACGGCGCGGCCGCTCGGGAAGAAATAAACGCAAAACGGGGCCGCGTCGGGTGGACGAGCCGTTACTCGTCGGCGTCGACCGCGACTTCGTCGGCGTCGACGTCGACGGCGGCCTCCTCCTCGGCGGCGACCTCGCGCGGGCGCGCTTCGAGGGTGAGCTTCTGGACCTCGACGCGGCGGAGCGGGTAGATCTCCTTGGCGTCGCCGTAGATGGCCGACGAGAGGTTCCCGTCGACGATCGCGTCGACGAACGCCTCGAAGGTGCGCTCCTCGGCGGCCGCGTGGACCTTGTCGATCATGACGCGGCGGATCGCCTTCTCCTGGGACCGGTCGGCCTTCTTGGTCGTCAGGGCGACGGGCTGGACGCGGATACGGTAGTCGTCCGTGGTCAGCACCGTGATCGACGCCTCGACCTTCGAGGCGCCGCGGCGGACGAGCGAGCGCAGGTAGTCGCGCGTCAGCTCGTACTTGATGAACTCGGTGTACGCCGAGTCGCTGCCCACGTCGGTGATCTTGAAGGTCAGCTTCGTGTTGTTCGCGTTGGAGTCGCCCGTCAGCTCGTCGAGCGTCGTCGTGATCGTGCGGCCGACGACCTGCTGGGGCTCCTCGGCGAGGGTCTCGCCGAGCTCCTGTCGGTCGAACTGTTCGGGCGCCAGCACGGAGTACCAGCGCTTCTGTTCTCTGCTCTTGGATACGGATCGTTCGCTCATGTGTCGGTGTGTGTGTCGGTGTCGGTCGTCTGTGGTTCGTCTGTGGAGTCGAGGGTGTCGGCGGAGTCGGCGTCTGCGGCGATATGCGACCGAGCGCGCTCGACCACGCGGTCGGCGACGCGCAGGTTCACGAGGTGGTCGTCCAGCGTCGACTGGAGCCCGCCGGTGGTCGGTCGCGCGACGGTACAGGCGACGGCGTCGCCGTCGACGCGCGTGCGCATCGAGTCGGTCTCGTCCGGCCCGACCACGGCCGCGACGGTCGCGGCGTCGGCGTGCGTGGTCCGAACCGTCGCGGTCCGGTCGGCGTCGTCGCCGGCCGTTCGGGGGGCGTCGTCGGACATCTCAGATCGCCTCCCGGAGCGCGGCCAGCGCCCCCGTGATGTCTGCGTCGCCGGGTCCGGCGGTCTCGACGGCGATCCCGCCGCGAGCGGGGGTCCCCCAACCGTCGCCGCCGACCTCGTCGGCGGCGGTCCGGCAGGCGTCGCCGAGCCCGATCGGCTCGACGGCAGCGGCCGCGAGCCGGCCTGCGCCCTCGTCGAGCGCGACTGCGACGGGTTCTGGTGACCGGAAGTCCCGGACGAGTCGGGCGACCGTCGGCAGGACCGCCGGCGCCGCGTCGACGCGGGCGACGACGCAGCCGTCGTACCGGCCGACCGTCGCGTCGTCGAGCGCCCGGTGCGCCGCCAGTCCGTGGCGGTGCCAGGCGTCGAGCGCGGCCGTCCGAAGCGACGGAGCCGGGTCGCTCGCGAGCGCGAGCGCGACCCCCGTCCCGGGCGCCTCTCGGGCGAGCGCGTCGAGCACGTCGGCGTAGCCGCCGACCGTCTCGAAGGGACCGTCCGTCGCGTACGGACGGAGCGCGCGCTCGACCGCAGCGGCCGCGCGCTCGCTCGTATCGTCGCCGTCGACCGCGTCGACCGCGACCAGCGACGCGAAGCGCCGGCGGTCGTCGGCGTCGGGGTCGGCGGACAGTCCCAAGGGATCGAGCGCGTCGCGCGCCCCATCGGGGTCGCCGGAGTACCGCGTCGACGCGAGCGTCGAGGCCGCGAGGGCCTCGGCCCGCGAGGGGGCCGCGTCCGCGCCGTCGGTCTCGTGAGCGGCGCGCTCGCCGCCCGAAACCGGGAGCGCGACGCCGGGCCGCCGCTCGACGCGGCCGGCCCGCTCCGCGGCGTCGAGCGCGTCGCCGGAGCCGTCGGCGCCGGGGATCGACCCGGCCGCGACGACGCCGGCGAGCGCGACCACGGGGTCGGGTTCGACGCCGAGGGCGCGGGCGACCGCGAAGGCGGCCGTGCTCGCCGGTCGTCCCGTTCCGGGGATCGCGTGCGGGCCGCGGTCGACGCCGACCGTTACCGCGACGCCGTCGTCGACGTCCGCCGGCACCGGGTCGCGGTCGACCCGAGCCTGGAACGGCGTGCCCGTCGCTCGGAGCGCTCGCGCGAGCAGCCCGGCGGCTGCCAGCGCGTCGCCGTCGTCGGTCGCGACGAGCCGGACGAACGGCGCGTCTGCGAGGACGCCGGCGAGCGCGTCGGGGGCGGGCGTGGCGGACGTCGCTTCGGTCATGTGTGGTGTGTCGGTCGGGATCGGTCGCTCGGTGTCGCCGTGCTAGCCGCTCACTCCTCTAAGAGCTCGACGGCGTTCTCGTAGGTGTACGTGAACTCCTCATCGATCTCGTCGCCGCGGTAGTAGTTCGCGAGGCGGCGGATCTTCGACTCCGTGTTCTGGAGCGCGCGCTTGTTCTGGTGGTCCTGCCCGTTCTCCGCCATGTGCTCGCGCAGGCGAACCGCCTGCGACATGAGGTTGCGGAGGTCTTCCGGTATGTCGGCGTCGGCGTCGTGTTCCTCGAGGATCTCGGTGACCTTCTTGCCGGTCGCCAGCTTCACGTCGGGGACCGGGACGCCCTTGACGCCCTCGTCGCGCAGCTTGAGGCCGATGACGCTGGGGTCGTGGCCCTGCTCCGCCAGTTCGACGACGCGGGACTCGATGTCCTCGGCGTCGACGTCGCTCCACTCCGGGGTCTCGTCCGTCGCCGGTTTGTCCGAACCGGACGAACCGCGACGGCGCGTGTGCATTCGTGCCATTGTCTGTCTGGTTGGAACGGCACAACCGCAACGTGACCGCGACTCCGCGCGGCGCGGCTACGGATCGCTCGCGGAGCGAGCGCTCCGACCGGACGGTCCGCGCGAGCGGGCCGCCCGACCGCGACGCCGGAGGCGTCGGCGCACTGCTACATTCCCAAGCCGCGGGCGAAAGGGCCCCGGCGAGTCGGATCTGCAGCTGTGCTGTTCCCGTCAGGACGGTCGCCGTCGGGGGTCTTAAGCGTGTTCTTGTCCCCGCGTGAGGCGATTCCGTCGGGCGAACGCTCCCGGTCCGTCTGACGGAGCGCACACGGGGATTTACGTGAGCCGTCGGTCTCCGAAAGTGTGTGAGAGATAAATGACCGACACGACAGCGGGGACCCCGGCCGCGACCGACGGCGGTGACCCCCCAGACGGCAGCGACTTCGGCGTCGGCGAGGAAGGGAGCGACGACCCGCGGATCGAGTTCCGCGGGGGGAAGTGGGCGAGCACCCTCCCGCTCGTCTTCTTCATCGCCTGGGCGATCTTCCAGAGCGGCGTCCTCGGGATCGGTGACACCAACGGGCTCGTCGTGGGCGCGTTGGTCGGAACGACGCTCGGAATGTTCCTCGTCCGCGGCGACTGGAAGGCGTACGCCGACACGATCTTCGAAGGGATGACCCAGCGCGTGGCCGCGACCGCGATCGTCGCGTGGCTCTGGGCCGGGATGTTCGCCCAGACGCTCCAGGCCGGCGGCTTCGTCGAGGGGCTCATCTTCGCGGCCGACGCTCTGAACGTCGGCGCGTCGACGTTCCCCGCGGCCGCGTTCATCCTCTGCGGCCTCCTCGCGACCGGGATCGGCACCGGATACGGGGCGACCGTCGCGTTCGTGACGCTGTTCTTCCCGGCCGGCGTGCTCATCGGCGCGAACCCCGTGCTGCTGTTCGCCGCGATCCTGTCGGGCGCCGTCTTCGGCGACAACCTCGCGCCCGTCAGCGACACGACGATCGTGAGCGCCGTGACTCAGGACGCGGACATCGGCGGGGTCGTCGCCTCGCGGTTCAAGTACGCTATCGCGGCGGCGGTCCCGGCGTTCGCCGCGTACCTGATCGCCGGCTCGGCCATGGCCGGCGTGAGCCTCGAGGGCGCCGTCGCGCTCCGCGAGTCCGCGAACGCCCTCGGACTAGTCCACCTGCTCTCGATGGGAGTCGTCATCGTCACCGCGGTCGCGGGCCGTCACATCGTCGAGGCGATCTCGTGGGGGCTGGTCGTGGCGGTCGCGTCCAACCTCCTGTTCGGGCTGTCGAGCGCGAGCGACATCGTCGCCTTCACCGTGACGGAGGCCGGGGCGCTCTCCGGGCTCCCGGTCGTCGAGGTCGGCGAGACCGCGGGCGTCGGCGGGAGCCTCTACACGGGCGCAGTCGGGTTCTTCCCGCTGATCGTCCTCACCCTTCTCATCGTCGCGATGGCGCAGATCATGATCCGCGGCGGCGGCTTCGAGGCGATCCAGACGTTCCTCCTCGACCGCGTCGCGACGACCGTCCGCCGGGCGGAGCTGACGATGGTCCTCGGCACCGCGACGATCAACGGGATGATCACGATAAACACCGCGGCGGAGATCGCGATCGCCCCGTACGTCGCCCGGATCGGCGAGAAGTTCAACATCAACGGCTACCGGCGCGCGAACATCTTGGACGCCAACACCTCCGCGCTCGGCTACATCTTCCCGTGGGCGGGCGGCGTGTTGGTCGGGTACCAGGTGATGGTCGGGCCGGACGGCCTCGGGTCCCAGTACGGCCCCGAGATGGTCGTGAACCCCATCGAAGTCGTGCCGTACGTCTTCCACGGCTGGTTCCTCGTGGCGATATTCATCATCGCCGCGATCACCGGCTTCGGGCGGGAGTACATCCCCGACCGCGCCTCCGAGGAGGTGTCCCGCGCATGAGCGTCTTCGACAAGTTCCTCGCCGGGTGGTCGTTCCGGGGATCGACACCGGACTACGCGGCCGGGGACGCGATCGAAGTGATGGTGACGGGCGAGTCCGACGGCGGCGTACACGTCGCGCGCATCGGCGACTCGACGCTCCGGATCGAGGGCGCGCCCGGGGACGCGGTCGACACTCGGGTCGTCGTCGACGTGGAGTCGTGGGACGAGTCGAGCCACACCGGGCGCGCGACCTATCGGAAGACCGTAGGCGGGAGCGCGTTTTAGCTAGCACTCGGTGGTTGCGGGTTCTTTTCATCGGTTCCACCGTCCGTACATAAACAACCGAGGGCGGACCGGTGGCGAACGCCGCCAAAGCCCCGCCGCGAGGACTCGCGCACAGCACCTCACGCCTCCCCAGCCCCGTCGCTCACTGCTCGCGGTTTCACCGCTCGCAACCGAGGTGCTCGCCTCGCTCGCACATCGCACCGTTCGCGACTCCCTCGCGCGTGCGACTCGCGCCCTCCGGCCGCTCGTCGGCACGCGCCACCGTAGTTGCTTTTAGATAACAGATCGTCGAAATGGGGTTCGATCGCCGCGAAGCGGCGTGAACCGGCGCGGACCGGGGCGCTTTTCATCACCACGCTCGAACCGTCGGGCGTGCTATCGGTCGAGCTCCACGCGCACTCCGCGCTGTCGTACGACGGGCGCGACCCGGTCGACCTCCTCTTGGAGCAGGCGGCCGCGGTCGGGCTCGACGCGCTCGCCGTCACCGACCACGACGAGATCGACGCCAGCATCGAGGCGGCCGAGAAGGCCCCCGACTACGGGCTCGTCGGCATCGTCGGCATGGAGGTGACCTGCGCGGTCGGCCACGTGCTCGCGTTCGGCATCGACGAGCGCGTCGAGAGCGGCCTCCCCTTCGACGAGACGCTCGACCGGATCCGCGACCAGGGCGGGATCGCGGTCGTCCCCCACCCCTTCCAGAAGTCCCGCCACGGCGTCGCCGCGCACGTCAGCGACGAGCGGCTCGCGAGCGCGGACGCGATCGAGGTGTACAACTCGCGACTGTTCACCGGGCGCTCGAACCGACAGGCCGAGAAGTTCGCCGTCCGCAACGGGCTCCCGATGACCGCCGGCAGCGACGCCCACATCTCCGAGATGGTCGGGCAGGCGGTGACGGAGGTCGGCGCCGACGAGCGCTCCGCGGACGCGATCCTCGACGGGATCGCCGACGGGCGGACGAGCGTCGTCGGCAAGCGCACCCCGTGGCGGGTCTCGCTCCGGCAGTTCGGCGGGGGCGCCAAGCGCCGCGCGCTCCGCGCGCTCGACGTCCTCCGGTGACCGCGATGACGGCCCCTTCCTCGTCCGACCTCCGCGGCGCCCCCGCGGACCGCGTCCGTGCCGCGCTCCGCGACGGCGACCCGCTCCCCGGCGGGTGCGGCTTCGCCGGGCTGCTGGCCGAGCCGCCGAGTTTGGACCCGCGGGACCGCGACGGGCCGAACCGCGACGGCCCGGTGCTCGTCCGCGATGTCCTCGGCCGACAACCGCTGTTCGTCGAGCGCGAGGCGCTCGATCCGGGGACCGCCCGCATTCCCGCGGCGACCGACGCGTGGGCCTTCGACCGCGGCGCGCTCGCCGATCCGGAGCCGGTGCCCGCGGGGAGCGTGGTCTCGGCCGGCGGTACCGAACGCGTCTGGCGGCTTCCCGACCCGGCTCCGACCGCCGATCCGGAGGCCGCGCTGGCGGCGGTCGACGGCGCGGTGAGCGCGGCGCTCGAGGACCTCGCGGCATCAACTCGGTCCGGGGGAGACGACGAGAGCAGTGACGGCAACCTCGCGGTGGCCTTCTCCGGCGGCGTCGACTCCGGCCTCGTCGCCGCGGCCGTCCCGGAGGCCCCCTGCTACGTCGCCGGCTTCGAGGGGAGCCACGACATCGCTGCGGCGCGCGAGGCCGCGAGCGCGATGGACCGCGACCTGCGCGTCGTCGAGGTGACGCACGACGACCTCACGCGAGCGGTCCGCGCGGTGGCGGCCGCGACCGGTCGCCGGAACCCGATGGACGCGTCCATCGCGGTGCCGCTGTTCATGACGGCCGAGGCGGCCGCGGCCGACGGGTTCGATCGCCTCGCGGTCGGACAGGGGGCCGACGAGCTGTTCGGCGGGTACAGCAAGGTCGTCGACCCCGCCGAGGACTCCCGGGTCGACGCCGACACCGTCCGCGGCGCCCGGACCGAGACCGTCCGGACGCTGCCCGATCAGCTGGAGCGGGACGTGCTCGCGCTCCGCGCCGCGGGGGTCGAGCCCGCGACGCCGTTGCTCGACGACCGTGTCGTCGGCGCCGCGCTGGCGCTCCCGGACGCCCTGCTCGTCGACGGCGACGAGCGGAAGGTCGCGCTCCGCCGCGTCGCGAGCCGGCGGCTGCCGGAGTCGGTCCACGCCGCGGAGAAGAAGGCGGTCCAGTACGGCACGTACGTCTCCCGCGAGCTCGACCGGCTCGCGCGGCAGGCGGGCTACAAGCGGCGAATGGACGACCACGTCGGGAAGTACGTCGAGGCGCTGTGTAGCGAGGAAAAACCGGCCGGTGAGGGCCGGGACTGACCAAGTCGCCGCGGGGAGTACCAGTCCTGCGGCCGACGCCCGATCGGTCGGGCGTCTACTCACGGATCGGCGGGACAGGTATAAAATCCGGATAGTAGTGACAAATATGACACCCTCGCGGCCGCGATAGAAAACGATCGGCCGCAGATGTGAGCGATTACTGCCGGATCGCCGTATCGGTAGCGCGCTTTGCCGGGGAAAGTTCACGTCCATCCGGACGGGGGAGGCCGGGTCGCGGGCTCGGCGAGCGATCGCCGCGTCAGCGGACGAGGTACGGGTCGCTGCCGGCGATGAAGCGACCGAGGTCGCTCTCGCGGCGGAAGTCGGTTGACCGGAGCTCTCGGAGCGAGTCAACGAGCCGATCGGCGTCGCCGTCCGCCCAGTCGGCGGGGTCTTTGATCGGGACGACGAGCCAGCCGGCGCCGAGCAGTTCCTCGCCGTGGAGCCCGTCCATGTCTATCTCGGTCTTTCGAGCCCGGGCGGTGTAGGTTTCGAGGACGTGTTCGGTCGCCCGCGCGCCCACCGGGAGCAGCACGTGCGCGGCGATGGCGCGGAGCTCCGCGTCGAAGAACCGCTCCATGTTGGCGTAGGCGGCCTCGTCGGGCGGCGCCTCACCCGCGCACATGTGAAGGTACGAGAGGAACGTTCGGCCGGTTCGAACGGGGTCGACCGCCGTCGGGTCGCCGTCGCGCGCGACGCCGTCGGGGGCGACTCCCTCGGCGACACCCGCGATCAGTCCGGCGTCCGAGAGCGCCGACAGGAACGCGGGCGACCACGCCTCGCCGGTGAACGGGACGCCCGCCGCGGTCCCGCCGTGGACGCCCGGGCGGTCGCCGACGACGTGGAAGTCGGCGTTGGCGTCGCCGTAGCCGGGGACGAACGAGGGGCAGTCGGGGCGCATCCCGAAGGGGTTCCGGATCCGGTCCGTGACGTTCTGCACGGGAGAGGGTAGGCGCGCAGGCCGTTAAATCCCGTTCGGTCCGGCGCGAGCGACTCGGGGACGCCCCGCGGCGGCGAGCGAGCCGATGCGAGGCGCACGAGGCGACGAAGATCCGCATAAGTTATGAGAATAAACGAGGTCAAACCGGGCTGGGATACGCGTCGATCGACGCGGAACGAGAGATATTTTAGGATCGTTAATCAATAACCGGAAACCGCAAGACAGCGTCGAGGTGTCCTCGGCGCGGCCCACGGAAGATATTTAGTACGTGTTTACCCCGGAGTCTCGACAGCCGGCACAGCGTGAGCCCGTGAGATCAGTTCATTGTTACTGACGGCTCGACGAAGCTCTTCGTATGGATTGCGTCCCTGCTGGCGCCACGTCGCCA
>NZ_SGUB01000042.1:0-12327 GCF_005435235.1 Halorubrum sp. GN12_10-3_MGM | reverse complement strand
CGGGATGGGCTCCACGACGGAGCCCATCCCTGAGAATCATCGCGAACCTCTGCTGCCAGTTCATACAGGCTAAGTTGTGCGCCTTCTATGAGATAGCAGCGAAATCAGTTCGGGCTAAACACGTACTAACGCTGCAAAGAATATTGGCGTGCGGTACGCTCGGAAGCGACAACACAAACTCCGTTCCTCGCCCAAGTCGGAGAGCGGAGACGCACCAGTAGACGTGCGTGTGACTGGTGGGACGTTGAACGGTGAGAGTCACCAGCCTATTGCTGGCGACTAATTGCCGGGAGTCCACATCAAAGCCCTACCCTCAAGGACCGAGGCGCGGAGCGCCGAGGGAGTAGGGTAGGGTAGTTTACGAGCCGGAGATCGACTCATCCGACCCAACGAGAGTGCGAACACGGCGCGCAAGAACCGTGGGCGGGAACTGTCCATACACTGACCTTCGGACACACCCGAACGTTTCGACACTGGCGTGAATTGTCGCTGCTGAGCCGAGTTCCTGCTGGAGGATGTGCTCGTAGGCGGCGATCTGGAGTTCATACCGCGGTTGCGTTGCGTCGACGTCGTCAGTCAGCGCAATCTTGAGATCGGCCAACTGCCACTCGCCTCCACCCAGATCTATGAGGATATCGGCCTCACCATGAACTTCTACCTCAACCTCCCCAGCAGTCACGAGTCCACTCAAATCGTGGTCGACGTAGACCGCCTCCGCCGCTTGGATCTGGGCCCACAGGTCGGAGTTGAGGAAGTCCGACACGACCGACGTGTGGAAGAAGCTGACGAGGCCACCACGCTCAGTATCTGGCAACATCTCGATCGACTGCGGCGTTATCTGTTCCATCGCGTCCCGAAGTGCGCTTCGGACGGGCTTGCTCCACGCATCGATCTCGGTGTCCGGCACGTCCATCTCGATGAGGGTGAGTAATGCCTCGTGGAGACAGGTCCCGACGGCCTCTGGCCCAAGCGTCTCGAACGTGATCGGGAGGCTGTCGGCCACCGCCTCAGTTTCGGTATGAATGGCCTCGTCGAGGAGGTGGGCACCCACGGTGGCGTCGACATCGTCAGTCAACGGATAGGCCGTACTCGGGTCGAGAAAGCGTGGGACCCATGACTCCAACTGGTCGCGTCGAGGCGGGACGGCGCCCGTCACCGATAGCGTCGTGTCGTACATCTCGCGTGTCATACGGCCCTCGACGTCATTCACACCAATCGTCAAATCACCGGCACTGGACGGCTCGTCGATCGCATACGTGGGTGTCCGTCCAGGCGAAAACTCGAGTGTCTCAAACAAGGTATCGAGCCAGCGATCACGCGGCTGTGCCGTGCCGGGTAACGTCTTCGGAAGCGGGATGACGAGATGGTCACGTGCCCGAGAGAGTGCCACATACAGGAGTCGCCACGCCTCCGCACGCTCGTTGGCTGCGACTGACTGGAGCTGGTCTGGACCAAGCAGGTGCGGGGCCCCACTGTCGGCGTCATCGAGCCAGTGCTCGGTCGCCCACCGCAACCCGACATCGCGTGATGCAGCACCCTGTTTATCGCGACTGTCACCGCTTGGCGTGTAGAGTCCCCCATCGAATGGTGGCAGTTCGATATCGGGTGCTGTCTCGACGTTCGTCGGCGGGGCCAACGCCGCAACGCCACCCTGCGTCATGAACCGCTGAGAGAACGGGCCGGTGTCCCAGAGCTTGAAGCCCGGCGTTGCAAGCACAATCACGTCGTCTTGATCGCCTTTGAGCCGATGAACTGTGCTAAAGACGACATCGGCATCGGTGGTCACACTCGGGATATCGGGCCCCTCGCTCGGGGCCGCCCGAAACGGCGCAAGTAGGTCACCGAGGGCAGCTGGTGGGTACTGCGTGTCAGCTTCCCAGTCGGCGACGGTGCTCGTGAGCGTGTCGAGCGCGGCTACTCGTTGTGCTGCCGGCAGCTCGGTGAACTGGTCGCTCGGGTCGGCTCGAAGCGCGAGTTGCTCGATGATGTCTTCCAGGTACACCGACGCTGGAACGCGATGGAACCGGCCCAGCTGATCGCGAAGATCGCGCAGGCCACAGAGGATGTCTCGGGTTTCGGCGTCGAGGTCGTCGGCCGCACAGATGAGATCAAGGTCGTACCCAGCCCGCTCGAAGCAGTCGTGGGCTGCTGTGAAATCGAACGGCGAGTCAGTCAACAACGCACGTGTCTGGGCCCGATCGGTCGGCGCAGTGAGCCAGTCACAGACGGCGAGGACCGCCTTGACCACGGAACACGCAAAGAGTCTCGAACTCGCGTTTTGGACGGTCAGTCCTTCGGCCTTGAACGCGTCTTTGTACGCGTCCATCCGCGTTCGCTTTCTGAAGACGACGGTTATCGACTGTGGCGACCCGGTCTCGTCAGTCAATGTCCCATCAGCGAGGCCCTGTGCGATGTACGTCGCAAGGATGTTCGCCTCGCCAGCGCGGCCGTCGGGGTTGACCCACCGTGTCTTGTCGGGCGCTGCCCCACCGGTGAACGCGGTGACGTGGATGCTCGGGTCGGCGGTTGGATCCCGAGATGCGTCGAGGCCGGGGTAAGTCGCCGCAAAATCATTGAGCCCCCCGCGAGTTGGATCGTCAAAGACGGGCCGCATGATGGTGTTGATGCCGGCGGCGATGTCCGGGGTTCCACGATAGGTTGTTGCGGCTGTCACCGTCGCATGGGTGTCCCAGTCGATACCGAGATACTGGCCCTCGCGACAGGCGCTCGTGAACAGCGACGGATCGGCATGTCGCCAGCGGTAGATGCTTTGGAGCGTATCGCCACACGCGAGGACGCGCATCGAGGGAGTGACAAGCTGTGACAGCGCTGCGTGTTGGATAGTGGAGACATCCTGTGCTTCATCGATGACCACGCTATCGAGCCGCGCGTGGTACCGCTGACGAAGGGCTGTGTGCTGGTCGGTGGGTGGCCCATCGCCATCGACTGGCCAGTCACGCTTGAACACACTGGTGATGAAGAAGGCGACGTCGGTGTGAGAGACCACGCCATACTCGCGGATCAGGGCTCGGTACTGCTCGCGGTACGCTTCAAGCACGTCACCAAACGCTGTCAGCGTCCCCTCCCATGCGTCATAGAGGCGCTGGTCAGCAGCCACAAGGTCGTCCCACTCCGCTGGTGAGAGAGCCGCGTCGGTGTCAGCTGCGGCGTCGGCGTCGACGATGTCTGCGATCGTCGTCACGATATCCGCACGACTGCTGGTTCGTCCCCCGGGATACACTGCCTCTTGTGTGGTACGGAGTTTGCGTTCGAAGGCGGCCGTGGTGAGTCGCTGATCGCGACAGTACTTGACGGCGTCAGTGAGCATCTCCGCAGGAGTGGCTGACCAGCGGCCATCCGGGTATGCTGCTTCCAACTCGGCGATCGCGTCTTCGTGGGCCGGATCGGCAGCGACGGCGTCATAACACGCGTTGTGAACCGTTTTCAGCAACGCCTTATTCCCGATCGATGGCGTCTCCTCGAACCCCA
Source organism: Halorubrum sp. GN12_10-3_MGM (assembly GCF_005435235.1). Taxonomy (NCBI): domain Archaea; kingdom Methanobacteriati; phylum Methanobacteriota; class Halobacteria; order Halobacteriales; family Haloferacaceae; genus Halorubrum; species Halorubrum sp. GN12_10-3_MGM. Next base: position 8,838 of record NZ_SGUB01000042.1, on the reverse strand, counting down.
GGTCGGTGGCCAGCTCTCCGAAGACATCACGCAACACGCTGTCGACAGTACCGATGAACGGTGCGTGCCGGACCCGCGTCACGAGATACGCGACATCTGACTCGGTGAGTGACGCTGCCTCGGGGATCAACTTATGATTCACAATCTCCCGAATGTGTTCACAGACACCGGGTCCGATCGCGGCCGCCTCATCGGTGGTAAACGACATGACGGCCACGCTCTGGGCAGGTGTCCGATCGCCACGAGCGTACCGCCGAATGATGGTTTCGGCCGCGATTCGCTGCATCGTCAGTGATTTGCCAGCACCGGCGACACAGTTCATGGTAAACAGTCCCGACTCGGCATCGACGAATCTGTCTCTGATCGTTGCTTGTGCGTTCCGGAGTATCCGTGGGTCGTCGTCGTTACTCATGAGGTGTCTTGGTGGGTGCTGGAACGGTATCTGTACTCGCAGAGAGGAGCGCGGCAATCGGCTCAGGAAGCTGCGGTGTCGTGCTCACCAGTTGGGTGCGGGCCTGCTCGGAGACAGTCTCCATCTCGAGTGACGCAAGAAACGGCGAGGGGTACACAACACCACCGTCGGCGGTCTGTGTGTACCGCGTCACGATCACGCCGCGCTCGGCGGCACGCATCGCATCGGCGAAGTGATCGCGATCACGGCCGTTTCCCCACGCGGTTCGCGGCGCAACGGTATCTGTCTCACCAGCCGCAGCGAGAACGGCTTCCTGGAGCTCTGTGGGAACGACGCTGTCAGTCTGGGCCGGCCACTCGGCTGCCGTCGCGCCGACCGCGATAACGAATGGGACAGACAGCCCCCACACGTCGTTTGCCTCCATAATGTCGATGGCCCAGGCGTTCGAGTGTTCACGGCGGCCCGGGCGTTGTGTCGCCAGCAGCTCACACAGCTCCTGTACAGCGTCCCACGATCGGGAGACCGTCCCGTCTGCGAGCCATTCGTCGTATTTGTGCGAGACCTGCTCGACGAGCCGAGTGACCCTGACGGTTGCTCGCGCGGCCGTCTCCGTCGCCATGAGCGCCGGTGAGTCAGCCTGCTTGCGGGCGGGCACGCTCGTCTCGCGATACGCATCGATCGACGCCCCCAGAACCGTTCCAACTGTCTCTGGCGTTGGCTCGCGCTCGGCATGCGACAGTAGCCAGTCACAGTAGGTTGTGAGTCGCTCGTCCGTGGTGTGTGTCTGTATCGTCTCGGCCCACTCGGCGATCGATCGATGCCCGGGGGGAAGGGCCTCAAGAGCGGCCTGGATCGTCGACTGTTCGAGTGGCCAGCTGGCTGTATCCGTGAGTGGTGCCCACCGCTGCGCTAATGGTTCCAACAGCGTTGCAGCAGCGACGTCGCCGGCGCCAAAGAGCGTACAAAGCGCCGCTATCAGCGCGTATGGTTCGGTGCGGGTTACGCGCAACTGTGTCCAAAATACTGGCGTCACCCCATACTGGATGGCTGCCCGGGTCAGCGGCTGTTCATACGGATCAAGATCGCGAGCCACGACGACGATATCGCGGACGTCCACGCCACGATCGCGAACTTCGCTGATCGTCGCCATCACAGCACGCGCTTCCTCGCGACGCGTCGGTGCGGGCAATTCGACAACAGGACATGACGGTGCTGGCAACTCGCCAGTGAGTGCCGTGCGGTGGGCGTGGGTCACAGATTCACCTCTCGCCCGGGATAATCAATGGACAATAGGTCCGGAAGTCGCGCTGTGAGGTACTCGCTGGTTCCGGGGCGGAGGTGGAGTTCGATATCTGCCGTCGTTGCTGTACAGAGACCATGTAGGAAGTCAACTTCTGGTGCCGGGATGCTGCTCACACCGACGAGCGAGATCCGCTCGATATCGGGATAGCAATCGGTCCACACCTCGTCGCCGCCGATGAGGCGACGCGTCGCCCGTCTGAGGAGCGCCGTCTTCGAGACCGCTTTGTCAGTCTGGTCGCGCAGCCACGTCTCGACGGCGAGGCCACCATCAACCAGTGTGGTCGCCTCGTCCGCGATGGGGCCTGCAAACTCGTCGGTGACATCGCGCAGCGCCGCAATCCGATCCGGATGGAAGTTCGTCATTGATTCGACCTCTGAACGGATCTGCTCAAGTTGTTGGGGACCGACGTCTCGACGGGCAGCAAGCAACGGACGGAGTCCCGATGGCTGATCCGGTGTCGTCGTCGGAAGCGACTGGAGGAGCGCTAAGCGATCGACGCGATCGAGGCTCGTCGGGGCCGGGTCTGCGACTCCAAGCAGTACTTCCGCAACGGTTTTCGGATCGACGAATTCAAACGCATTCTGTGGCTGTGTACGCTCTCGCAGTCGCCGTTGGAGGTTTCGTTGGTGGAGTTCGGTCGGCGCCAACACGAGTTCTGTCGGCGTCGCTGTGCGGTCAGCACGATTGAGAAGCCGTTCTTCCTCGCCACAGTAAATCGAGATCTGCGAGGCAACATCGTCGTCAGTCGTGTGGAGGTCCGTTGTCGACATCAGCGAGATCAGGATATGGGGTACGACAGGGTGGATATAAGTCTCTCGCCCCGGAGCGGAAGTGGACCGATCTGTCGGGGCATTTTGGTCGTGGTGTTCGACTGTGGGTACCTCATGACAGGGGCACCATTTGGAAGGCCTCGGTGAAAGGTAGGCCCCGCACCACGGAGAAAGACTCGCGCTTCAGTGCAGAGAGGATGTCAAGGCGTGGCAGCCGTCGTGTCGCCAGCCTCTGGATCGAACGGGAGGTTGATCAAGAGTTCGTCGAACCAGACGACCGGGCGCTTACTCTGACCGTTTTCCTCAAAGAAGATGATACCCAACTGGGCGAGGCGGCTGAGTTCCTCGTGGACGTTCTTCACGTCCCGGTCAACGACCCGTGCGGTTTCGTTGATGCTGGCTGGCTCTTCCCTGCGGATAGCTTCGATGAGATCGAGGACACGCGGCGTCAGCGTCTCCATAAGATCGTCGTAACTGGTGAACGAGAGCGTCGGTGTGAAATCCACCGCGTCGCCTCGTTTGAGCGCCTCGATCCCGTCGGTGATGTCGCCGTGGAACTCACTGGACGAGTTCACGGTAACGACGAGAGTTGATTCGGCCCGAAGCTGTTCACGCTCCATCGGGTGCAGCGGCGGCGTGGTGTCGTTCATGGGTATCACCGTGGTGAGATGGCCTCACTTGACCTCGAGCTCGGACTTCGGGATTTCGCTCCAGAACCGTTTCCAGAGTTCGACTATTCCGGGAAACGTGATGCTATCTGGGTGAGGGTCTGGTGCGACGTGTAGTTCGTGCCCTTTGGTGTCCTCGTGCGAGTTGTCGTACCGACGAATCGTCCCATCATCAAGCGTGCGGGGCGGGTCCGGCTCCGTTGCGCCGTAATGAAGCTTGTAGGCCCACCCAGACGGGTACGCATCGCGATCTGTCCGCATACAGAACACGCGGACTACAGCCCCGTCGGGGTACTTTCGCCCCTCGCTCACGCCATCGAGGTCGTCGTCGGTCAGTGAGGCCATCCTCATTCATTGGTACATAGACCAATAAAATAAGTATATTGGTTTGAGGACCAACAGTAGGCGTCACACTCCCATACTCGTACTTCTGGCAGACATGTCCACGCCGATGGAAATATACCGGTTCGAGCTCCTCCAGAGTATTTTGATCGAGCGCCCGGATAGCATCCGCCGGCTGGCCTCACTCCATGCGGGGCTGGAAGCCGTAAGTGAACGAGCGGAACTCATCGGCGTGAGCGACGAGCCACCCCTCCACGCTGTACGGAGCCTCAACGCTCTCGATCAGCGCAAGGTGAACGCGGACTGTGGCGTCGAACCGTGAAGCGTTTCGGTCATAGTCGGTCAGTCAGGCCACCCCCTCTGGGGCAAACCCTCGTCTCCGGACGAGGGCGATAATGTTGCCCCGCGACTGTCAGCCCGTCAGTGGGGGTGCGGAAGCGACCTCGCCGCTGTCGACTGGTCCGTGGGCGCAACGCGTGTGGAGCGAAGCGACTCGCGTGATGCGTCCGCGTCGACCGAGCGAGGTCGCAAGCGGAACACCACGGAGTCGCTGTCCGCGTGGTCGAGCCCACCGAGCTGGCCAGAGCGTCACGTCGGTCCGATAGCGCAGAAAAAATGGAGACCGGCTGTCTATAGTTCTTCGGTCTCAACGGTGAAGTCGTCAGGCGAGAGCTCCACGTCGTCGACGAGGTCGGCCACGATCTCGGCGGCCGCCTCGATAGCCTCCTTGACGTCGAACCCGAGCGTGGCCTCGATGACCTCGCCGTTGTGGACGACGGTCGCGACGACCGGCTGCTGGGTGTAGACGATCAGGTCTTCCTCGAGCGACTGGTACGGGCCCGCCGAGACGAACTGGCGGGCACACTCAAGCGAACAGAAGCCGACCGTCCCGTAGTCAGCGACCATCCCGCGGGCGTCACACCCGAGCAGGAGTTTCAGCTGGTCGTCGACGTCGTCGTGACAGCCCTCACAGGCACACTCGATCTCGTCGTCAAGGGTAGTCGTCAAGTCAAACTCGGACTGAGGCGTCGAACCGCGAAGCGTTTCACTCATAGTCGGTTGGTCGGGTCACCCCCTCGGGGGAAACCCTCGTCTCCGGCTGGGGGAGATAATGTCACCAGCTGAAGCCCCGACAAGACTCGGCCGTAGCCGGTGTCTTCGCCACCGTGCTGAACGGTGGGTTAGTAGTTACTGCTAACGTCACAACCAGTCGTCCCATTGGGGCCACCACGAGTGGGGAGTCACAGAGAGTTTCCCCCACTGGTAACCCCCCGAAATCGACCCCGAGATCGACCCCGAACAAACCCGACTGATCGACTGTCTCCACTACAGGCTGGTTGCGGTTCCGTTATCTGCCGCAACAAACCCACCAGTCACCGGGCTGTAGCAAGGGGGTCTCGACCCCCGCGAAGAAGCCGGTCAGAGGACCCGGCGTTTGCAGTCACTACACGCCACGTCACCACCCCCGAGACGAGTCGCGGCGTCACTCGAACAGAAGTCGCACCCCTCCGATCCACTCCGGGCGTTCATCGACAACAGAGCAGCGAAGACGATGCCGATGAGCAGGGCGATTGCGGTGCCGAACGAGACGGTGAAAACGACGAGTGCGAGAAGCGTATTCATCTTGGGAAACCTCATCGCTGGCCCGACCGAAATAATGCTATCACTGGGTTGGGGCCTGCCGACACTCCGTCTGGATTGAGACGGTGTCGTCTCACCGTGTTGAGACAGAACGAGGCCCCACCGAAGGTGGGTGGCTCGTGGACGCCATTCTGTATACCAGATTGCTGAGAGATTCTCGGTGGGGATACTGGCGAGGACTCCCGCCAAGAGGGAGTCGTCGAGGTGGGGGCAACCCACCCAGCGGTGCGACGGCCAGCTGCCCTCGAGGCGTGTCGGTCGCGACCACTGTTGGTGGGGTGGACCCGACACCGTTCGGTCCCCGTCGGCTGTCAGACTCGAAGCGGTCACCTGCCGTGTCTGTGGTGGTGGCGATCCGTCGCTGGTGACGGCCGACGGCGTCGTAGTCAGAATACTGAGAGGTCTACCTCGCTGTGGATCCTGATCGTCGGATCCGAGCCGATGACCACCGATGGTGAAGCGGCGACTGGTCGCCGCGTCTGTGGCCTCGAGGAGAGGCGGTGTCGATGCCGATTGGTGACCACGTCGTGACCCTCGGTCGGGAGACGCCGCGAGTCGAGATCGACGAGTCGAGTCGCATCGACAAGCCCACCCGGACGAGGGGATCAGTGGAGTCGGTCACCGACGTCGGAGGTGAGAATCCCGCCGGGGTCGAAGCCGTTCCACACGGCGTGTGATCGTGGCGATGGTGACAGCCGGTCGGCGTCTGCGGTCGACTTGTCATCGGCTGACTCATCAGGTTCCTGAAACAGCGACCAGAGCCACGACTCGGCGGTGAGAGACTGGTCGACAGTCGGTGTGTTGAGGGAGTCTCTCGTCTGTGGATCAAGGAGTGTGTCGACGGCAGTCGACTGGTCCTCAAGGGGACTGTCCCGGTGGTGGTCATCGACCGTCAGGAGATGGGAAGTCTACCGAGACGATCGCGGTCGTCGAGACGACGAGTCGTGTTGCGTCCGGGGTCTACCTGACCCGCGGGGGAGTGTGCTGAGGCTATTTCGAGATTCTGAGAGGATTCGTGAGTCACACAGTGTTGGTGAGGCGGTGGCAGTGTCGACCGCCGTGTAGTGGTGTCCCCGTCTTGCTGGCCGACTGCCTTCTGCGGTCAGTCTCGATCTTGGTGGTCGACCAGCTGGTGGTGCTTCTGTCTGAGACCCTGTCTCTTCATGTCCCCTTCAGGGGACTGCTGGGGTGATCCCGGTTGCCTGCTGTATCAGGCATCTTACTCTTGGCCTTCTGGCCTGAACACCCCCACCCAGAGGGGGTATTACCCGGTATATCACAGACGTACCGGGTCAAAATGGGGGTGTTCTGAGAGGGTGAAAATAAGTCGGTCTCGGAAACCGGCTGAAACGGCTTTCTAGAACACGCTCAGGTATGCGAGCGAGTCATATTTGATTGAGCAGTGATTTTGGTGTGATGACCCCCGGACCACCCGTGCCGTCTTGCGGTTTTGTGAGGTGGTCCAAGGGGGGTGAGTTACCACCCCCTCAAATTGTGGTAAATCCCACCCCGTATGCTTATTTTCAGTCTTTAGCGGCGATGTATCTGAAATAGTATACTTTATTGTGGAAAAAAGGCAGAAATCACAGTACTGTACCCCCCGGACCACCGCTGCCTTCATGCGGTTTTGTGGAGTGGTCCAAGGGGGGTCCGGATATACTGACTACCCCCCGGACCACCCGCTACGTCTGGTTATTTTCACAAATTCAAATATGCGTTATTCCTTAGCGATATTGGTGAAAATAACAGTAGATATGGCTTGTAGTTCATTACTGCCGAATTGACTAAGAAAACAATAACTGGTGCCCACATGCTGGACCCCCCGGACCACCCGTGCCGTCTTGCGATTTTGGGAAGTGGTCCAAGGGGGTGTTTTCGGCTGAATTGCTGCCTCGAGTTATGGATCAGATAGCAACTACTGCGAGCCCCGTCTGTTTGAGACACCCATCAGTTCTGTGTCGTCGCAACGTTCACAGGTACCATCTAAGCTAGCGACGAAGACCACCAACTCTAGCCCGGCAGGAAGATCAGAATCATGCGTCAACTCCCTGCGCTATGTTCGTATAAAATATCTGGTTGGTTCGAGAAAGAGACTGCCAATAAAATTTGGTCGAGGAATACGTTGGTTGCTCTGGCTACGCGAACTTCCCCTCGAGTTCCGCAAGGGTCGAGCCTTCGTCGGTGAGCTCGATACCGAACCACACACGTTCACGCTCACCGCTACTGAGTCGCGGCCGACCTTCCTTCAGTTCGACGTCGACTTGCGCTTTCAGCGGCCCGGTGAACGCACCCGGCGCGTACTCTTGGATCGCCACGTCATCCACCGACGTATCAGTACTGTTACGAATGTGTCGAAGGCAGATTTGCGCCCATGAGTTGAACGCATCACGGAGTTCGGCCTTCGGAACGAACACCGTCTCGTCGGTGTCGGTCGTGATCGTCTCGTCTTCCGTGTTGGTGTAGCGACGGAGGAACTGCTTCAGTGGGTCGGGCATGTCGTCCCCGATGAGCGGCTGGCCATACTTCCGGTGGATGCTGTCGAACGCAACGTCTTCTGTGTCGACCGAGGGTGTTGTCGAACCGCTCGCATCTCCGCCCGAGTCACCACCAGATCTACTACTGTCCGCGAGGCGTGCGGGCGTGTATCCTGTCGTGTCCTCGATATTTTTGAGAACTGGGAAGTAGACATCATCCGGGAGCTTGAGGTTGCGCTTCCCAGCTTTGTTCCCGCCCGGTGAGTCGGTATTCTGTTCGTCCGAATTATCGTCGGAATCATCGCTATCCCCGCCGAATTGTTCGAGGTCGTCAGGCTCGCAATAATCGTTCTCGATCGCGTATCCCACAAGCCCCTTCAGCGGGATGGGCGTGTGCTCTGGAACGAGGTTGTTCTGGCGAGCGTAGGTCCACAGATGGAGGTACTCCAAATCATCGAGATTCTGACCACTCGCGGAATCCTTCGGGTCGCGCTTGCCCATGTCACAGAGGGCAAAGTGTTGGAAGTTATAGAGTGCTTCCCGCTTGTGGCAGTAGGCAGTTTCGTCGTCGATCACGACGAAGTAGTTCTCCGATTCACCGAAGTGACCGAAGGGGTTTTTCCCACGGGATCCGGGCGTGAGTCCAAGGTCGCGCAGGTCGAGGTTCCAGAGGGGGTTGTGGCTCCCAGTGAACTCGCGATAATCCCCTTCTTCGATCCGGTCTTCGATCTCCTGTGGGTCGATGTCCATCGCGGTGCTGGCGTCGTTCACCAGCCCCCCAATGTTGCCCGTCGCGGCGGGGTGTTGTGACGGGTGGATTGTGGGGATGAATCCGAACAGCGAGAGGGGTGGATACACCGCGTTTTGTTCAGGGACAGGATCGAGAACATTACCCTCGCCGCGAAGCGTGTTCGCGTCGCCAACAGGCCACCTGTGAGCGGCTGTCAGCGCCCCCGTGTCAGCGTCGGGATCAGCCGGGATGATGTGGGGGTCACGAACCGGCAAATCCACACTCGTTTCCGTCCGGTCGATTGCCCCGACAGTCTGGGAGAGGTCGTGGGCTGTGGGGTAGCCAAGCGACGCCGGATCCATCCCGGTTGGGTATAATGATTAAGATAACATTCGAAAGTCAAGGAACTGTTCACACCACTTCTTTGCGAAGCTGACGCGTTTCGTTATTTTCTCAAAAGTTTCCTGAACGAGGTCTTTGAATTCCGCTTCGCTCTCA
>NZ_SGUB01000041.1:0-14878 GCF_005435235.1 Halorubrum sp. GN12_10-3_MGM | reverse complement strand
GTCTTCGGCCTCACGTAGCAGTTCATCGATTTCTTCCTCAGTCAAGTGATGCTCAATCTCTTTTCGACGTGAGCGCTCCATTACTCTTCTATCAAGCTTAACTAACAAAAGTTTTCATACTCATTAAATGCGCAGCAACGCCCGCCAGATGTACATCGCATACCGGTCGAGTGAGTGGTAGGACGTGGTTGGATCAGGTAACGCATCCGAGTGAAGGCCGAGTTGGTCACATATCTCCGGCATGAGACCGGGCCGATCGACAAGTTCGGCGTAGCTGTGGCCCTCTTCTTTACGAATACAGTGAGCGACTATGTGGGCCTCGCGGGCAAGCCCGCCCGAGTCGGGCTTGCCCGCTTGCTTCCCCAACGCTTGTTTAGCTAGGTGACGACACTGCTCGATGAAGTCGAGGATATCGACCTCCATGTCAGGTTCGATTTCCTCGGCTTCACTCTTCTAAACCCGTGGTATCGGCTGATAAGATCGCTCTTCAACAGAGCAAGATATTTACGTCTCTACCCTCCCACACCTCTCCTACTTCATCTACTGACTTCTCGCTGTCAACCACGTCGGCTAAGTTGCGGAGGCACTCTATGATGTCATCGTTGTCTACGTCCCAGTTGGATGGAGGGGTTAACACGGAGTACCTATGTAGCAACCTCAATACCGGTGACTTCGAACCGAGCACCACCGCTAGTTCCGTCAGTCACGCGAATGTCCCAACCATGCGCGTCAGCGACTTCACTGATAATACTCAGTCCAAACCCGGTCCCGTCCTCAACAGTCGAGTAGCCAGCATTAAATACGTCCTCACGCTCGTCTTCAGGAATACCCGGTCCATCATCTTCGACATAGAATCCACCCTCCACTTCGCCGACTGTGATCGTCACCCCGGCACCACCATGTTCGACTGCGTTCCGGAAAAGGTTCTCAAGCAACTGTCGAAGCCGACTCTGATCCGCTTCAATCAGTCGGTCAACACGGAGATCGACGGTTGCTTGGTCTGTTTCGACGGTTCGGAAGCAAGTTTCCACGATCTCAGCGAGATCAACTGTTTCAGTCTCGCCGACAGGTTCCCCTTGGCGTGCTAGTAGCAGGAGGTCCTCGATTAGCTCATCCATCCGGTCAACCGCCTGTGTGATCCGATCAATGTGCTCACTCTCACACTCCTTACGAAGCAATTCCAAGTAACCATCGACCACCCGTAGCGGGTTCCGCAGATCATGGCTTACAACCTTAGCGAACTCCTCAAGTTGTTCATTCTGCGCTTCGAGCCTCTGCTTGCGGCTGATCTGATTAGTGACGTTCTGGGCCAGTGCTATCCCGTAGGTGATAGCACCGTCACCGTTTCTCACAGGGGCTACTCGATTACGGTACGTATCCTCTCCAAGACTCTGTGTGAACGTACTGGTCTTCCCATCTAGTGCTTCAGTAAAATAGTGAGCAAGTTCGTCAGCGGTCTCCTCCGGGAAGACATCATGTGGCGTTGCGCCCTCAATTTCGTCGGGTGAGAGGCCGACTGTCTCAAGTTCCGTTCCACGAGCGCGGACGTAGTGAAGATCATCGTTAAACAGGAATACTGCGCCATCAGGAATATTCTCAGCTAACGACTGGTACTGGCGTTTTAACTCTCTGATCTCTCTGATACGCTGCTTGCTCTCGGTTATGTCTTGTATCGCCCCACGGAGCCTGACAATCTCTCCGTCTTCTGCCTGTGGCTCCGCGCGCGTGCGTACCCACCGCGTTTCCCTGTCCGCGAGTTGTACCCGCAACTCTAAGTCGTACGGCTCACCGGCCTCAACCGCATCCCGGAACGCCTGTGTAAATTGTGGTCGGTCATCAGGATGATACAGATCGATGACAGCCTCGTTGTTTGGAGTCCACTCTCGCGGACGGTCGTGGATGTTATAGACCTGATCGGTCCAAATGGTTTGTTCACCCTGAATATCGTATTCCCACGCGCCAACATTCGCGATTTCCTGAGATTTTTTAAACAGATCATTTTGCCGTTGTAGCTCCTGTTCGCGCGCTTTCCGGTCCGTGATATCTTGAAACTGCGAAAAAATGGCGACAACATCCCCGTTTTCATCGGTCACGACACGATTATACCATTCGCAGATAACGCGCTCGTCGTCCTTCCGTATGTTCTCGTTGACGCTATAATACCCGCCCTTATTTTCCAGAAGACTAGAGACAACATCGGCAACCGGCTCTCGATCTGATTCGGGGACAATTTTTTGCCAAGAGTGACCGATCAAATCACCTTCAGCGTACCCGATGATCTCCTCGGCTGTCTCATTCAGACGAACAAAATTGAACTGTTTGTCCCACTCGACGACACCAAGCGGTGATTGTTCAAAAAACAGATTGAGACGTTTCTCTCGCTCGGCAAGTTCAGTCTGAGTGTGATACTTATCCACCGCGTTCCTGATGCGGTTTGTAAGGACGGTATACTGACTAGTTCCATTTCCCTTCTGGAGGTAATCTGTGACACCCGCTGAAATGGCGTCACTAGCTATTGTCTCGCTACCCTTGCCTGTATACAGAATAAATGGGAGACTCGGATATTCATCGCGAACCGATTCAAGAAATTCGATGCCGGTCTGTTCCGGCATGTCGTGATCAGAGACGATACAATCAACTGGTTCGGTTTTTATATGTTGTAGCCCCTCATCTGGGCTTGTCACAGTTTTGACATCGAACCGGTCATCCTCGCGTTCGATAAATGTCGCCGCCATGTCGGCGAATCCTGGCTCATCGTCTACGTGTAGAATTTTGATAGACTCGTTCTGATCTCTCATACTGTATAGTTAAGAGCCTGATATCATAATTATGCCTCGAAATATAAAATAATTTATTAATAGAGAGCACAATTCTAGAACCCTGTATCGAAAAATCTCATCCCCCCGCGGTCCGGCGTCCAAACGACCGGCAACAAGGAGAGACGCTACGGCTTCAATTGTGGGATGATATCACAACTCAGCTTTGAAAGTTGTCGTGTTGGCACTATTGGACCCGAAATCGGAGGAAAAGACGTTCTACGAGGAGTTTACGGTATCGGCCGAACTGGAGAGTGATTCACAGAGGATAATGAAGGCAGCGTTCACGGCGTTTGAACCTCTAGTGGAGGGTGGAGCGTCTGCGGCTGAATTCTCTTTTCCATGCTCACACCGTCTCAGCCGCCATTTTCGGTCGATTAAGTGTTAGATACTCAACGTTCAAAGCCGAGTAGTTGAGGGACTCACCGAGTTTGTGGAGAATGAGATGGGCGTGCGACCGGAAGGCCGCCGCCCAGCGCTCTGCTGGAAACACAAGCTTATCATCCGCCTGCTCAGTGACGAGATCCAACAGATCACGGATTACAAGCAGCGACAGCAACGCTGCGTACAATAAGATCCTCACCACGTGTTCGTCACTCGTGTCGAACTCGTCTAATTCGTACTGCGTCTTCAGCTCCCGGAACAGCAACTCAACTTCCCACCGACAGCGGTAGATCTCCGCTAAATCAGCCGGAAAGAACACCTCCCTAGCTAAATTCGTCATGTACAGGTGGTAGTCGTCGGCGTCCTCGTCGCGGACGCCGACGACGCGAAATCGCTTCGTATCCAGCGACTGTGTCCCATTGTACGGCCCTCGTTTGAACTCTACTTCGACTTCTACATCGATGTACTTCCGATCGAGATCGTCGAGAACAGCTCGGAGCTGCTTGCCCTCTAAGGGAATGGCGCGGCCGCGCCATTCCCGTAATTCTGCCGTAATCACCGGATTCGCGTTCTGCTTCAGCCGACTCACGAAGTAGCCGTCGTTTTCGTCGATTAGCGCAAACCGGCGGTACTTGAAGTAGGCGAGATCGAACAGCATGAGGCGATTCTCAAGCCACGGCCCTGTTTTGAACAAGGTGCTGTCGTGCGTTTTCTCGTTAGCAGTATCGAGCTGTTCAATCGTCTGCTCTGTGGCATTGTGGAGCAGGTGGAGCTTCGCTCCAGCCTGCTCCTCGTGGCGGGCTTCGAACTGGCCTGAGAGAAATTCGTGTAACCGGAACACCGTTCCATCAGCGATCATCACGTCTCTAAATCGGTCGATATCAGCGTCAACAGCGTTAGGAACAGCGACCTCGTCGAGGCCGCGCTCGACGAGGTCGCGAAGGTACTCCGCAAGCGTCGGTGTCAACCGCTGATAGAATCCACCCGGAGAGATCGTCTCATCGGCAGTAGAGTTGTAACAGCGTCTAAACCCGGCGAGTGTTCGGCTTTCGCCTGCGGCGAAGCCGAACACGAACGCCCAAACGAAGGCAGGGATCTGGAGCTTGCGGTCTCGTTCGACCACGCCGAGTTCCTCGGCGTGCTCTTCGAGGAACTCAGAGGGAAACAGTGTAGTGAGCCGACGCATAATCCGGGGTGAGGAGTCTTTGTCGTGTACAGACTGGACTTCCTCATTCCTTCCGAAAGATGCCTCGATAAGCCGCCGCTATCACGCGGTTTCTCGCTTAACTAAAGACGGATGCCTCACGAACCACGAAGCGCATCCACTGGTGATTCATTAGCAGCCTTCCATGCGGGATAAATCCCGCTCAGAATACTTGCGACGAGCGCGAAGATGAATCCATACAGGAGGTATCTCGAACTTGACCAAGCTAATGCGAGGGCTGGGTCACCGGCTAACACGTTGAACATCACCACACCGACGACGAGAGATCCAGCAGCGCCGACAAGCCCACCGACCACACCTAAGAATGCGGCCTCGGTCAGTATCATACGGAGTATTTCGCCGCGGCGGACACCCACGGCACGTAACACTCCAATTTCTCCCCGACGTTCTATTGTGCTCATTAACATGACATTCAAAATGGCAACACTCGCTACGAACAGTGAAATAGAGCCAATACCGAGGAGTGCGAGCTCTAGCGTGTCGGTAAATGAGCTGATGTTCTCTTGGACACTTGCGTAGGTGGTCACACTGAGAACTTCGTCATCGTCCTCGTTGAAGTGCTCCTCTATCGTGGTTGCCGCTTCGGTTGCGGCATCTCCGTCCTCAGCGATGATGGTGACAGAATTATAGTCGTCCTGTTGGTTGAGCGCTGAGAGCGGAAGCACAAGTTCTCCCCCGCCATCAGAACCAAAGCCACTTTGTGAGGCGATGAATCCCCGAATACGGAACAGTTGTCCTTCGTATTCGATTGGGTCACCGATCTCCAGCCCGAGTGTCTGTGCAGTACTCTCGGAAATGAGAGCCCCTGTTTCAAGCCGTGTGGGCTCAGTTCCAACAGAGAGATCATACAACGGTGCTGGGTTTGTCAGACCCGTTACCTGAACGTTCGCTTCTTCGCCATTCCGTGCTGAAAGCTCTGTAAAATTCGTTTTTTGCGGAATGACGGTTACCCCTGGCAAGAGATCCCGAATCGTCTCAGCTTGCGCATCGGTGATGCCGTCAGTATCGATATCTTCTCCGGGCGAGATGGTTGCTTGATCGGTGAGACCACCGAGGCTTGAGGTGGCCTGCTGTTCGAGCGCCACCCCAGCCATACCGAGTGACGCGATCGCAATCACGCCGACTACGATACCCAGCACCGCGAGAGCGGTCCGGGTCCGGTTGCGACCGAGGTTTCGCCACGCCATCAGCACGCTTGGGAAGCGACGAAGAACGCTTGTACGCCCCACTACTGGACCACCCCATCAACAATACGGACAACTCGATCCGCATACTCCACTAGCTGCTCGTCGTGAGTGATCGAGACGACCGCGATGTTCTCTTCTTGTTTCAGTCGGGTTATCTCATCGAGAACCGTCTTCCCAGTGTCTTGATCGAGGTTTCCAGTTGGCTCATCTGCGAGCAGGATATCGGGTTCATTGATCAGCGAACGGGCGATGGCGACGCGCTGTTGTTGTCCGCCAGAGAGTTCGTCAGGCGTGTGCGTGAGTCGGTCACCGAGACCAACCCGCTCTAGCAGATCGGAAGCACGCTCTCGACGATCAACATCGGTGTCCCACATTGACGGCAACTCAACGTTCTCCTCGGCTGTGAGCATCGGAAGCAAGTGGAAGTCTTGGAAGACGAATCCAAGCTGTGACCGACGTTCCTCCGTCCGCTCATCCTCATCGAAATCGGTGATGTTGCGCCCGTCAAGGAAAATCTCGCCCGTAGTCGGAGTATCTAACAAACCGATCATGTTGAGCATCGTGCTTTTCCCGCTTCCTGACGGCCCGGTCACGACGACCATCTCACCGCGGTTAGCGTAAAAGTCGACATTTTTCAGCGCCTCGATCGTCTCAGCCTCGGTGTTGTATCGTTTGACTACGTCTCTGAGTTGGATTACACTCATTCACGATTCCACAGATATCGGCCGAGGCCTCCTAGTGTAAGAACGAGCACTACTCCGAAGATTATCGGTAGGAGTGGCAGTCCGGACTGGTTCTGTTCGCCCCCCGAGGTGGCTTCTGGTTGGGTCTGCCCCGCTGCTCCAGTAGTCGTATTGAGTGACGATACATCGACTGTCTGTGTCTTCGTCACGCGATCATTGTCAGCGATATACGCGACCCTAATCGGGACTGTATCTCGCTCAACGCTCGCTGTCAGTTCGAACGTCGAAAATTCGCTGGCGTCAACAGACCCAACGAAGTACTCTCCAGACCCACCGGCGGGAGTGATGCCGTCTGTCGTCGGGATGCTGATGAGAACCGACTCAACATCGGTGCCACCAATATTCGCTGCCTCACCATCGATCGAGACCGTTGAGCCGCTTGCTGCCACGTCGATACTCGTGAGGCGAATCTCTCCCGTGACCTGCTGATCGCGTGTTGCTGTCCGCGTTGTTTCGTACTGCTCACCGCGTGCAGTATACGTCGCGGAGAAGTTGATGATGTCAGTGTCGTACTCTCCGGTGTCGAATGTTACCGAGGTCTCCTCGTCGGGATCGACATCGAACACATCTCTGTTGTCACGCACGCTGTCGTCCGCTGTCGCCGTTATCTCGATGTTAGACAGTTCGACGTTTCCGTAGTTCGTGAAGGTGACCGTGGTCTCATCAGACCCGTTTGAGGCCGTCGACAGCCCACCGTTGATATCGAGTTCTTGTACATCTACTGTCACAGGACTGTAGATGGCACGGAGATTTCCGCCAGATGCGCGTTTAGCAGAAACGTGCGCTTTGAGGTTTTTTTGCCCTGCTTGCTCAAAGGTCGTCGTCATTTTGACGGTGAGGCTTCCACCGGGAGCAAGTGACCCGACATCTTCAACTCGTTCATAGTGCTCTTGATTCGTTCGAAGCATGATACTAGAGACATCAGCGATGCTGTTGCTGCCTTCTTGATTTGTCACTGTGACATTGAATGTCGTCGTTTCACCAACAACCGGATCTTCTGGTGAAGCATCTACAGACACGCTGACTGCCGATTGTTGCGCAGAAGCGACAGTTGCGCCCCCGAATGTCACACATACAATTGTGAGAAGTGTAAGAAAAACTGGCAGCAGCTGTTGCCGTCTCACGAGGATATCACCCGCTTTGGGGCAGCCAGAGCAAGTTGTGTCGGCATGTACCAGCAAATCTCGCACCGAACTGTGTGTTGGAGGGAATGTACCTGCACATCTCATTTAGATCAGTCTGTGGATAAAAAAGCCAAGTCTCAGTACCTCACAAAGCATTCTCGTCTAGCTGCTTCTGCGGCTTCAGTTCTGTGTCGAAGCGGTTGTACTGACGGTTTCGTAGAGAAAATCAGCCCGGATCGGCGGCGACCAGTCCCCGACGCGAAAGCGTTGTCACTTATTCCGCTGCCTTGCCCAGTCGGTGGTTAGCGGTAGAATTGGTTTCTTGATGATCGGTTCGCGGGGACGGCCCGACACACTGTGAGGGCTGTCCACGCAGCACGTTGAACCATATTGACGAACTTCTGGTACGGTCACTACCAGAGGCGATGCCCGCCTCGGTGGAGCGTCGCCAGTTGTATACACACCTTCAGCAAGCAGACGTTCCAACTAAGCAGCTTTGTGAATGACTAAAATTGGGAGTCCGCGGTAGAAGTGCTTAGAAAGTCGATTCGTGTTCCTGTTCAGCTACCGACGACTGTATCGACAGTCTCCTACAGAAGAGCGAACCTGTTATTTCAACTGGTGACCCCGACCGCGTCATCGGGTTCAACAGCGTAGAGGCTTCTCAAAAGCGATAACTTGCCGAGGGGGATTAAGTAGAAGGCCGCGCAGTGGCGATGTATGGGTCTGACAGACACAGGATCGCCACTTCAGCATTATATAGAGAACACGCCGAATGGCATGGAATTCCTGATGAGACCTATCGGCGTCGCCACACAGCGGGCGACCGACCAAGTCACGATCACGAACTGTCAGAGGACGTTGGAAATGAGCACGTTGACACAAATTCGCTCGCACCACGATAAGATGTCGCTCGCTCGGTTCCTTCACGAGCCCATCGGACAGTGGCGTAACCGAGGCGTCGGCGGTCTCGTCCACGTGCCGCCCGTGAGTTCGAACGACGAGGACCGTTGCCTCGCTTCGGCACACTTCGACTACGTCGTTGAGTTCGCGAGTAAACGCCAGACGGTTGTTGCCCAGATTCTGGGGAAGTGTAACGTGAAACCGACATGGCGCCCCCTCAGTGCGTCCACGGCTGTGGGGGAAATAGGGGTATGAATTACAAGTACGCTGATACGCCCGAATCGATACGTATGGCGGTGCGTGAGGTGGCGTCACGAGACGCTGTCGAGGGGATTTTGCTGTGTGCCGCTCCAGACGACGGGCTCGACGAGTGGCTCGACCCGTTCCTTCGGGAACTCGACGTGAGCGTCTTCGGTGGCGTCTTTCCGGAAGTAATTCACGACGGTGAAAACAAGGGGAGTGGAGCGGTCATCTGCGGGCTCTCATCGGAACCACACGTGACGACGATCCGCGGGCTGAGCGGCGCGGACCCGGACTATACGTCAACCTTGGACGCCGACCTTCCGCTCGACGGGTACGAGACAGCGTTCGTCTTCGTGGACGCGTACGCGACGAACATCCAGGAGTTCATCGAATCGCTGTTCAGAACGTACAGCGTTGAGCTCAACTTTATTGGCGGTGGGGCCGGTACGCTCGAAGCGGAACAGCACCCCTGTCTGTTCACTAACGAGGGGATCATCGAGGATAGCGCCGTGATGGCCGCGGTGGAGTCACCGGTAACCCTCGGCGTCGAGCACGGGTGGCGCGAAATCGCTGGTCCGTTCCGGGTGACCGACGCGGACGGGAGCACGCTACGCCGTCTAGACGGCCAGCCGGCGTTTTCGGCGTATGAATCCGCCGTGGACGAACACGCTGAGAGCGAACTCGCGGCCGATGACTTCTTTGAGACAGCGAAGGCGTACCCCTTCGGAATCGCTCGGATGGACGGAGAGCAAATCGTTCGCGACCCCTTCGAGGTGACCGAAGAGGGCGGTCTCGACTGCTTCGGGGCGATACCCGAAGGCGAGTTCGTTCACGTCCTCAAGGGGGAACCGGAGTCACTGATCGACGCTGCACGTCGCGCAAAGACGGAGGCGCGGGACTCAGATACGCCCGTGGAAGGGCTGTTTTTCTTTGACTGTATTTCACGGGTGCTGTACCTCGAAGACAAGTTCGAGCGCGAACTCTCCGCCGTCAAGATGGACGACACGCCGATGATCGGCGCCCTCACAATCGGTGAAATCGCAAATGACGGCTATGGACACCTCGACTACTACAACAAGACCGCGATCGTCGGTGCGGTAGAGGAGATATGACTTCGCGACAGCGACGCATCCAGACCCTCTACGAGATTTCGCTCGCCATCGAGACCGGTGGGAGCATCGAAGAGACAGCTGACCAAGCGCTCGCCGCGTATCTTCAGAAACTGAACTGTTCCGTCGGCGGTATATTCGAAATCTCCGCGCCGTCGGACGGGGCGGAACCAACGCTCGTGACGTCTATTCCCGCGAACCCGGAACGGAACGAGCTGTTCCGCAGCGCCCGAGAACACCTCATGGAGATCGCTGCCGGCGCTCGGAGCGGCGTCTCGGGGCGAAGCGACCGGACGGCGGAGTCTGCCGCCGTGGTGTCGGAGTCGACGACGGTTCGGCGGTTCGCCGACTCCCTGCCCGCTACCGGCACGGTCGACGGCTCAGGCACGTACTATCTCTTCGACCTCCCGGGGTTTGGCGTCATGGTCCTCGGCAAACAAGGGGGGTCGCTCGATCTTGAAACCGCCTCAGCGTTGGACCCGCTGAACAATCGGTTGGCACAGGCATGTCGGTCGAACCGAAGGGAGCGAGCGCTACGCAGGCAACGCGACCGCTTCGAAGCCATCTTCGCCGCAACCGCTGAACCGACCGTCGAGGTTGTCGTCACGGAAGACGGAACAGAGCGGATTCATCGCGCAAACGACGCATTCAGATCGACGTTCGGATTCCTCAACGACTCACTCCGCGGGCAGAGCCTCAACGAACTGATTACGCCCGAGGATCAGCCCGTAGAGACCGGCTCGCTCATCGAGACGCTCGAGACGGGAGAACCGTTTCGGCAAGAGGTACAGCGAGAGACATCCGATGGGGTCGGGTACTTCCTCTTTACAGCCGTTCCGGTGACTGCGACCGAGCGGACCGAGTACTTCGGTGTGTTCGTTGATATTACCGACCAACGCGAGCGTGAACTGTCGCTACAGGAGCTCTACGTCGCCGCACAGGATATCCTCACGGAGGGCTCTCGTCATCGGATCTGCCAGACGGTCGTTCAGACCGTAGAATCTGTTCTCGGACACTCGAGCGTCGGCGTTCACTTGTACGACCGGGACTCGGGAGCACTCGAACCGGTAGTCACGAGCGCGGCGATCCGGGAGCGGCTGAGCGAGGAGTCGATAACCTATACTGACAGGGACTCCGTAGTCTGGGAGGCGTACGAGCGAGAAGAGCTGATCCGGATAGATGACATCGCCGCATTCGACGGACGCTTTCCGAATGATGAAACTCCTGTCGGAAGCGCGCTCATCGTTCCCGTCGGCAGCCACGGCGTCGTCGTGACCTCGGCTCCCGAGCGGAACAGCTTCGACGACGAGGACGTGTACTTCCTACAGGTGCTGAGCCAGCTCACGGCGATCGGGCTCGATAGGCAGTTGAGCGAAGAGGGCCTCCGGACGACCCAAGAGACGGCCCGTCGCGCGCTTCGGGAACGCTCTCACGAGGGGATGGTCGAGTCCGTCCTCACAGACATCCCGGAGGCACTGAACATGCCGCTGATGGGCATCTGGAAGCATCGCCCCGCGCGGCAACGGCTTGAACCGGTTGCGGCGACCGATCACTCTGAGCGACTGCTCGGAGACTCGCCGTCATTCTTGAACGGAGACAGCCTCGCGTGGCAGTCGTTCGAAAGCGACACTACGCTCGTCGCCGCCGATGTCGCCACGGACTCGGACGCCTACAATTCGGAGACACCCCTCGAGGAGGAAGTGATCGTTCCGATCGGTGACTTCGGGGTGCTAATCGCCGGCTCGGCGTACACCGAGAGCTTCAGCGAGCTCGACGCCGATATACTCGACTCCCTCGGGACAAATCTTGAAGCGATCACCGAGGTGATCGACAGTCGCCGGGATATCGACCTCCTCAATCAGGTGATCGCAAGGATCCTCAGACATAACGTCCGGAACAAGCTCACCGCGATAATGGGGTACACGTCTCAGATAGAGGCGAAGGCTGAGGAGCCGATACGCGGGTACGCGAAGCGAGTCTTGGAGAATTGCCGCGATCTAAAGAAGACCTCGAAGCACGCCAAGGAGATGCGTAAGATCGTAAACAGTCGGGACGAGATCACTACCGTCGCGCTTGAGCAGGAGGTCCGATCCGCCGCGTCGACCGTCGACGGAGAGTTCCCGAACGGCGAACTCGAAGTCGATGTCCGCGACGCGGCGACGGTGACGGCTCACCCAGAGCTGGAAACCGCGCTCGCTCACCTCATTCGGAACGGGTTCGAACACAACGACAGCGACGCCCCCGCGGTTGAGGTCGCCGTCCGCCGGGGTGACGAGGATGTGCGGATCGAGATTCGTGATAACGGTCCCGGAATCGATCCGTATGAGCTCGACGTGATCGAACAGCACGGTGAGTCCGCGCTGGAACACGGGAGCGGAGCGGGGCTGTGGATTGTGGATCGCGTGGTCCGATACTCGGAGGCTGCGCTCGAGATCGACACTGAGGACGGGACGACAGCGACGATCGCCTTTCCCGATCACTGACGACCGACCGCACCCCGCACTGAGCGCTCGTTTCGGCGCGCTTGCCAAGGACAGCGCCTACGGCGCCGCACCGTATACTATGTCGTCGCACTCGTCTCGAACGGCCACGGTCCGTTTGACGACCAGACGAACGCACCAGTTACGGTCGCGACGGACCAGTTCGTTGGCCCGAATGTCGCCCCCACGGACGATGTCCTCGTAGTTGGCTCTACTAACAAATCTAAGAACTGACGGAGTCGATGCGCAAGAGACAGAGACGAAGTCCAACAGTGGTGGTCATCCCGGCAACCAACCATACACATGAACCATTCGTCTTTAGTTAATATCTTCAGTAATACTCGATAGCTGTGGTTTTTGCTCAAATACGGCCCAGCCACACCAGATACGGCAAGAAAACGCCGTTTGCGATGGTTGCTTATCGCTCGATCTCGCCGGTACTGGTGTCTCATCTGTGGCTTCTCCTACATCTAATACTGACAAGCATACTTTTGGGAATTGTATTATTATCAAGCTTAACTAAAGACGAATGACACATGAACTTATACTCAGCTTTGAACGTTGAGTATTTAACACTTAATCGACCGAAAATGGCGGCTGAGACGGTGTGAGCACGGAAAAGAGAGTTCAGCCGCAGACGCTCCACCCTCCACTAGAGGTTCAAACGCCGTGAACGCTGCCTTCATTATCTTCTGTGAATCACTCTCCTGTTCGACCGATACCCTAAAGTCTTCGTAGAACGTTCTCCCCCGATTCCGGGCTCAATAGTGTTAACACGACAACGTTCAAAGCTGAGTCAGCTACTCACCACTGCCGCTGCTCGACCGACTGATCGAAGACGCTCAAAAAATCCGCAAGCGACAACCAATCTTACAAGAGACACTCGCTACCGCTACACAACCGAGGTGTGAGGCTTAACTAAAGACAGGTGGCCACACCAACATACCTTTCTTGTAATGTGGCAATTAGTAAGTAAATGGAATATAGCTCAGGACTACGACGGCGGATCATCTTCGGAACTGGAGGGTTAGGATTAGTAGCTGCTGTCATTTTTGTTTTAATCCAGTTTCAGGCAACGCTCATATTTACAATCTTCCTCTACTACGCAAGCCGCCCAATTTATCGTAAACTCGAGAACCTCTCGCTTCCATCGCGACTCCAAGGCCATCGCGTTCCCTATCGATGTCAAGTTCTTGCTATGGTTACAATTGCTATTTTCCTACTGCCGTTTCTCTTATTGCTCACCTACACCCTTATACTGGTAGTACCCGAAATCCAACGGCTCGCTGGAGGGGATGGTCCCGGTGCAGCATACATCTCTGCACTACAGTCGGCACAAGGAAGTGGACTCCCGGGTCCACTCGTAGGACTAGAAATCGGTGAGATACTGGGACTGAGTCCTGAGGAAGTCGTAGCAATCCTCAACGACCCTGCAGTTCAGACATGGATCGAACAAACAGTTGCTACACTAACCGGTTCAGTCGGGTTTATCGCAAACGCAGCACTCCATGGATTCATTCTTCTGGCCGGGACATACTATATGCTTACCGACGGCTCACGGCTTGGAGACTGGTTTCTCAACAACTTTGATGAATCAGGTGTTGTCGGGTCATACGCAGTAGCTGTTGATGATGAACTGTCTTCCATCCTCTTCGGTAATATCTTAAACGCATTTGTGACGGGTATCATCGGGATTCTTGTCTTTTCTGGATACAATCTCGTTGCACCAGGAGCAGTAAACGTTCCATTTGCGCCCCTAGTCGGGGCACTCACAGGAGCAGGAAGTTTAATTCCAGTTGTGGGAATGAAAATTGTGTACCTCCCTGTCGGAGCAATTCTCGCGATAGCTGCTGTCACCAGTGGTCAGGCAAGCGCGTTCGGCTTCGTGATCCTGTTTCTCGTTTTGGCGTTCGTAGTCGTTGATACGATTCCTGACTTTCTAATCCGCCCGTATGTGAGCGGCAACCGGACACATGTGGGCCTACTGATGTTTGCCTATATTCTCGGACCGATCGCGTTCGGCTTCTACGGGATTTTTCTTGGCCCAATACTGCTTGTCCTCTTCGCAGAGTTCTTTAGAACTATTGCATCGTACGTGCTCACCGGCAGACAGCCACATGAACAATCAAGTCTCTCGGACTACTGATTGATATCCCCTCGCTTTCAGGGGAAGACGTCTGGTGATCGTCGTAGGCGTAGAGGATTCAAACGATATTCCAACTACCGAGAGGGTTCGCTCCGACCCCCAACTTCTTCCGCATTCCAGCGTAGGTGCTGCCGAGCAGGACGAAGAAGGTAAGCGATGACTGGCTACGAGAACGGGATCCAATTGGTCCGATCCCTCGGAGATATTGTTCAACCACCGGGAGAAGAGGAGTAGATCGAGGGAACCTCGCCCCGTCCTGATTTCGTCATGCTCGTAGCTGCTGGCCGCACCCCTTGTTGAATTTCTTGACCATTACAGCGACAATTAAATTCCAGAAGTGAAGCAGCTACAGAGCACGCCCTTGGGTGGGGAGGACCGTGTTACATTGCTGGTACGTGTTTAGCCCGAACTGATTTCGCTGCTATCTCATAGAAGGCGCACAACTTAGCCTGTATGAACTGGCAGCAGAGGTTCGCGATGATTCTCAGGGATGGGCTCCGTCGTGGAGCCCATCCCGT
>NZ_SGUB01000040.1:0-16141 GCF_005435235.1 Halorubrum sp. GN12_10-3_MGM | reverse complement strand
TCGGCGGTTCGGTTCGCGCAGTACAGGTATTGCTGGGCGGTTCGGTGGAGTGCGTCGCGTTGCTCGTCGGAAACGGCGAGTTTCACGACGGCGGTTCGACGCACGCCCATAGTTTCAGAGAGTACCCCATGGTACTTATATGGTCGGGAGTCAGTCGGTCGAGGTGTGGTGGTTGTGTCGTCCCATGTCGGTTTCCTCCCCGACCTACTCGCTCACTCCGTTCGCTCCTTGAGGTCGGGGGCTCCACCTAGAAAATGCTGATCTCCGAGCGGTGACCGTTCGGGACGCCCTCGATCCCCGTGCGACGGACTCGATATCGCGGCGCACGCTCGTGAAAACGGGTACGTGGTGTTGACCGCAGATGACGACTTCTTCGAACTATCCGACCAGTGCGGATGTCTCTACTTCGACCAGGTCGACCAACCGCCCGTTGGCGACGTGCTGACTGCTATCCGCCGGATCGACGACGCGTACGCCGATCGAACGGCGATAGTCGAGGTCGTACCAGATGGGTGGATCTGAGCGGCGGACACGACCTCACTGTGACCGGTGTCGTGGGCGGCCCCGGCTGCGCGCCCGCCTCCGTCAGGGGCCGTCGACTCTCACAGCTCGCCCACCCTGTTGTCGGCCTACGGAAGCACGGAATTCTCGATGACGCGTGTGAGATCCGATACGGACGGCCGAACGACGACGGCAACCATGCTGACGCTTGGAAGTGGGTGGAAGTGATCCCGTGAGTCAATAGACGACGTGATCTCCAACCCATTCCCTCTTCGCGATGGGATCAGGACACATTTCACGCAGGGAAGCGACCACCTCGATATGCGTATTCTCGTCACCGGCGGGGCCGGCTTCATCGGCGGCCACCTCGCGGAGGCGTTCCTCCGCGACGGCCACGACGTGACTGTCCTCGACAACCTCGAACCGTTCTACGACGTGCGGCTCAAAGAGCACACCCTCGACATCCACCGCGAGGTCGCGAGCGAGCACGACGGGTCGTACACGTTCCGCGAAGGAGACGTGCGCGACGCGGAGACGGTCCGGGAGGTCGTCGCCGACGCCGATACCGTCGTCCACCAGGCGGCCCAGGCGGGCGTCCGGACGAGCGTCGCAGAGCCGCGGAAGGTGACCGACATCAACGTGGGCGGGACGGTGACGCTGTTGGAGGCCGCGAAAGAGGCCGCCGTCGAGCGCGTGATCCTCGCGAGTTCGTCGTCGGTGTACGGGAAACCGGAGTCGCTCCCCTACACGGAGGACCACCCGACCGAGCCCGTGAGCCCGTATGGCGTGACGAAGCTGACGCAGGAGCACATGGCGCGGGTGTACACGGAGCTCCACGGGCTCCCGACGGTGTGTCTGCGCTACTTTACGGTGTACGGCCCGCGGATGCGGCCGAACATGGCCATCTCGAACTTCGTTTCGCGGTGTGTGAACGACGAGCCGCCGGTGATCTACGGCGACGGTCAGCAGACGCGCGACTTCACGTACGTAGCCGACGTGGTGGACGCGAATCGGACGCTGTTGGAGTCCGATGCCGCTGACGGCGACGTGTTGAACATCGGGAGCTCGGACAACATCTCGATTCAGGAGCTAGCCGAAACGGTACGAGATCAGTTAGCGCCCGAACTGGAGATCGAGTACGAGTCCGCCCGTGAGGCCGACGCCGAGCACACGCACGCCTCCGTCGAGAAGGCTGGTGAGGTGATCGGCTACGAGCCCTCACGGACGATCGCGGAGGGGGTTGGGGAGTTCATCGAGTGGTATCAGGCGAACCGCGAGTGGTACGAACCGTTAGTGCGGGAGTCGTAGTTGAATTCCGCTTTCGTCCGGGCCGTTAAAACTCGACGCAGACGGGCGCCTCGGGCCTGTATTCGTCGGGGGAACCGCCGCCTCGTTCGCCGAGAAAGACGATAGCGTCGAGTTCCCCGCGTGTGAACCGTGCTTCGTACGACCAGTGAAATCCGTCTTCGATGTCGTCGCTCCGCCCGTGGAACTCGAAACTGCCGTGCATATTGTGATCGAGCCAGAACTCCTCGTCGACGGTCCGAGAGTCCGCCGCTCCAAGACCGATTCCACGTTAGATGCGGTCATCTGGGTCGGCGTCATCACAAAATGAGACGTACTCGTTCCATGATTCAAAGCCGTGATCGGCGGCCACCGCCTGCTTTTCCGCAGACGTTTTCTCACGGAACTCCCGCTCGTGTCGCAGAAGCCGTCCGTCTGCGGTAATCTTGTACGCTCGCATGGCTGGCCGACCAATCGCTTTCGTCTGCCACCCGATATCGGACGGACTGGCGTCGGCGGGAAACTTCGGCAACCTGACGCCGTCTGCGACCAACACGTCGTCGTACAGGCCCATGCTGGAGTGTCGTTGAACGTCGACAGACAAAACACTCACCCAACTCGATACGTCTGTCTCGACGGTCCGCCGGTGATGGACAGGGACGACCAGCAGACACGTGACGTCACGTATGTAGCCAATATGGCGGATACGAACCGGACGCGGCCAACAGCAACGTGGTGAAAGTCAGGAGTTCGAACAACGCCGGCGCTGAAACTGTGGGCGGCCTTCTTGTACTGAAACCCGGAGAACGATCGCCACAACGGACCCGAACAACTATTATGAACGCAATAATATTATCGCACGCATAATGATAAACAGAGAAACTGAACTCGAATGGCTCACGTCGCATCTCTCACGAGCCGAGCGACAGCTCCTCGTCGTATACGGGCGACGGCGGGTAGGGAAGACGACGCTGGTGACGACGGCGCTCGACGCACTCGAAGACACGTCAGTCTACTATCTCTGTGACGAGCGGGGCGCAACGCACAACGCCCGCCGGTTCGCAGCACAGTGCGCTGCTGCGTTCGACGATATCACTCCGGATGTCGACGGGTTCGTCGAGGCGTTTCAGTATCTCACGGCGCGCGTCGACGGGCCGTGCGTGGTAGCGTTAGACGAGTTCTCGTATCTCGTCGACGAGGACGACACGATCCCGTCGGTGTTTCAGACCGTTGTCGACGACGTACTCGCAGGAACGGACGTCTCGCTCGTGTTGTTGGGGTCATCGATTTCGATGATGGAGGAGGGCGTGTTGAGCTACGAGAGCCCGCTGTACGGGCGCCGAACCGGACAGTGGAAACTCGCCCCGCTCTCGTTCGCGGACGTTCGCGCGTTCTTCCCGGACGACGATCTGGAGACGCAGATCCAGCTGTATAGTGTGCTTGGAGGCGTTCCCGCGTATCTCGAACAGTTCGATCCAGGACTGAGCCTCCTCGAGAACATCGAGCAATCCATCCTCTCGAAAGGTGAGTTCCTGTACGAGGAGCCGGAGTTTCTGTTACGCCAAGAGCTCCGTGAGCCCGCGACGTATATGGCGATCCTCGAAGCCATCGCCGGTGGCGCGACACGCGTTACCGAGATCGCCAACGAGATCGGCCGCGACGCGAGCAGCCTCTCCCGATATCTCCAGAACCTCACGCAGTTGGCGATCCTCGAGCAGGAGCATCCGGTGACGGACCCTGACGGCCGGGGACTGTATCGGCTGACGGACGATTTTCTCCGGTTCTGGTTTCGGTACGTGGCACCTAATCGGGGAACGCTCGAACAGGGGCGGACGGCACCGGTTCGATCGGCGATCGCCGAGACGCTCCCAACGCACACGAGTCGGACCTTCGAAACGGTGTGCCAGCAGGCGGTCCGGACGCCGGGGTTTCCCGTCTCTTGTTCACGCGTCGGCCGCTGGTGGTACGGCGGCGAGGAGATCGACATTGCTGGAGTCAATCGAGAGACTGAGACCTTGCTTCTCGGGGAGTGTAAGTGGACCACGGAACCAGTGGGTCCCGGGGTATTTGACAAACTCACGGCGCTCGAATCGGAGGTCCGGTGGCAAGGAACCGACCGAGAGGTGCGGTACGCGCTCTTTTCGCGGGGCGGCTTCACGGACGAGTTACAGGCCGTGGTCGACGATCGTTCCGACGCGTCGTTGTATGGGATCTCAGAACTCGCGACGCTATTCGAATCCCAGCGGTGAGCGGACGGTACTCTGCGATCCGAGTTTCCTCAGAGAGACGATTCCAGAAGGAGTCACTCAGGCCGCGGCATCGCTTCGAGTTCGGCGATCTCACCGGTCTTCTCGACGCGAGCGTACTGCCGCTGCCACGCGTCCACCGGGAACAGGTCGTTTCGGTCGAACAGCGCTCGAGCCTGCGAGGTGAGCTGGTAGAACTTGTACGGGTACCCGCGCACCCGATTCCCCGGCGTAACGACCAGTTCCGCAACCACGCCGACATCTTGTAACACTCCAAGGTGGCGACGGATCGCGTCCTCGCCGAGCGCGGGGTTCATGTACTCGAGCTCCCGGACGCTCGGGGCCCCCTGTGGGTGGCCGACAATGTCGGCGATTAGGTTCGCGCGGGTCTGATCTGTCACCTTCTGGAGCGCGGTCCACGTCTCGAACGTCGTCGCGACGACCTCCTCGTCCACCATCTAGATGTCTCCTCTCGCAAGCCGATCGATGAACTCGCGCCGGTCCCGTTCCCGATCGGCGGCAGTTCGCTCGTATTCGGCGTCTATCTGCTCACGGTAGGCGGTGAGCTCTCGTTCGTCACCGACCAGCCGAACTCCTTCCCGGAGGGCTGCGCGTCCGATCGGAAGGGGAAGGTCTTCGATGTCGCTTACGTCGACGAAGTCGTCCGCATACCCTTGGAGATCCGTATCGATACGGTTCCGTCGACAGAAGCGTTCTTTCGGGGATAGCTCCTCGGGGAATCGAAGGACGACGTCGACGTCGGACGAGTCGTGTGTCTCTCCCCGGACTCGGGAGCCGAACAGAACCGCGAAGCGGACATCTGTCGTCGCGAGATATCGGCGGAGCGCCGCCACGTCCACACCGTCGATCGCCGACCCGTCGTGATTCGACTCCACCATGTCGCGTTTGTACGTGCCGGGCGACAAAACCGTTTGTGAATATCACGGTCGCCCGGCGGCTCGGAATCGATCGGCCGTCGAGCCGCGAGCCATGAGAAGTCACAGGAAGCGATAGTCCCGTCGATGAAGTCAGGTGACCAGCGGTGGCGTCTCGTGACATGGACGTGGTCATCCCCGCCGCAGGCCGAGGGAGTCGACTCGGCGAGCTGACGGCGGACCGACCGAAGGGACTCGTCGACGTGGCGGGCCGACCCCTCCTCACGCGCGTCTTCGAGACGGCAGTCGACGCCGGGGTCGGCCCGCTGGTCGTAGTACGAGGCGGCCCAGATCGTCGAGCGGTTCGGCGACGCCTTCGAGATGAAAACATCACTCGGATAGCACCTCAACGACGTCATCAACAGTAAACAAACCGAGGTCGTCCCGCTCTTTGGCCGCTTCCTCCAGTGACGACGCGAACCCGCTTCGGCTAAACAGTACGTACTCGTAGTTCACGTCGCCGTCGGTCGGCGCCCACGCAATCTCGGGTGCCTCCTGTTCGAGCTGTGCGAGAACATCGTACCCCATCGGTTGCTGCTGGAACTTCGCTTCCCCGACCAGTAACGTGTCGCCGTTCGTCGGGGCCACGATATCGATCTCGCGTCCGTCGGTGTCCCACCACTGGCCCGGAGATTCCGTGAACGTGTACACATCCCCGTACTCGTAGAGGACTGCCCGCTGACAGAGACGTTCGAACGACGAACTGACGAAGTCCGGGAGGTGTGGTTCGACGAGTTCGTCGTACGCATCCGCCCCGAACACTTCGTACCGGGACGAACGACCGTGGACGAACCGGAACCAGAACGCGAACAGTTGGTCCCGGATCCGATATCGGCTGTTCCGACTCCGGGAGGGGTCAACGGTGACTGGGTACTCCTGCTCGATTATCTGGAGCTCTCGCAGGCGGGAGAGGTAGTAACTCGCGCTGTTAGCGTTGATGCCGGCAGCCTGAATGATCTCGTTTCGCCTGTGATTCCCCTCCGCCATCGCTTTCAGAACGGCGAAATACCGATCCACCTCGTCCAGTTCCCGGTACAGGATATCCTCGGGCTCCTCGTGGAGGCCGCCATCACGGAGCAGCATGGTGTCCGTAATGTTTCCCTGGAGTGACTGCGTGTCGTCTACAGCCCGGAGGTATTCCGGCGTTCCTCCGAAGACACCGTACGCGATCACTTGCTCAGCCGGCGCGTAGTTCGGGAAAAAGGTCATCGCGGCGTCGAACGGTAACGGGCCGATCTCGAGTTTCCCGTTCGGTCGTTTCGAGATCCGGCCATACAGTGGTGAACTTCCGTCGATCGCTATCTCGTGTATCATCCCGATCGCCGAGCCAGTCAGCACGAAGGTCGTGCCCGTATCAGCGACGTTGTGATCCCAGAGCCGCTGAATGAGAGAGGGGAGCGCTTCGTTTTCGTCTACGAGATACGGAAACTCGTCAAGAATCACGATCGCATCCTGTTCGGCGAGATGCGTGAGAACGTTCTCCCAGTCTTTCCGAATCCGGTTGATCCCCGGAAACACCGTTGCAGCATCAGCGATGAAAGAATCGAGTTGCTGCTCCGTCGTTCCGTGTGCTGCCTGATGATACACCGCGTCATCACGATCTTCGATGGATTTGACGACGAGTGCTGTCTTCCCCATCCGTCGACGTCCGTAGACGACGCTCAACTCCGCAGAATCACTTTCATATAACTCGTGGAGCCTGTCGAGTTCCCGTTCTCGGTTGACGAACGTGGGCATGCGCTCACCGTCGGCTCCCCAGTATATAAAACGCACAGATAACGTAGTTTAGACTATCGTAGTTGAGACTACAGTAGTCTTGGCTACTGCAACTGGGAATATGCGATCAGGGCCTGCTCAAGATGTTGCTGTCAACGAGCGCCATCTGCCGGCCTACTCGCGAAACGTCTCTAGCCGGTCCTCCCGAGAGGAGTCGTCCAGAAAGGCGGCGTCGCGGTTGATCCCACGATCCGCGAGTTCCGCTTTGAACGCTTCCGCCGAGACGCCGGCGAGCTCGGCCGCCCGGTTGAGGCTCACGGTGCCGGTTCGGTACTTCTCGACCGCGATCGACAGCCGAAGCTCCGGACGCCGACGCAACAGCTCACGGACGGCCTCCTCCACCACCGCGTCGGTCTTGTCGTAGCCGCCGGCGGCCGCGATGGCGTCGAGATCCTCAGCGAGTCCGGACATACGACCTTCTACGTCGGAGCCATGGATAACTACTCTGCCGCCTCGGATCGACTGCCGCTCTCCGGGACGACCCTCATGGGCATGTTTGGTGACGCCGATCCCGAGTTGTGCGAGTTGCCTGCCCCCATCGATTTGAGAGACCGACGACTTGAGATGGCTCGTGGGTGCCGGTCCTCTTATGGATACGGTCATGCCCGCTGCCGGGTGCGGCAGTCGACGCGGCGAGCTGACAGCGGACCGACCGAGGGGACTCGTCGAGGAGGGCGACCCCTCCTCGCGCACGTTTTCGAGACGTCGATCGACACTGTGGTCGACGAGTTGGCCGGTGTCGCCTGTATTTAAACCGGAATAATCCGCTCAAGAAAGTTTTATTACGTGTTGGACCGCACAGTACCGTATGGAAGATCCGGGTTCGGATATTCAAGCCGACACCGACGAACGGGTGCCGAACTTCGATGCGTTGACCCCGCCGGAGGAGGTCGTTCGTGGTGATCGAACACGGGACGACTTTTTCGATGCCGTGCTCGGACTCAACGATCCGGCGACAGCAGGTGAAGTTGCCGAGCGTGCGGGACACGGGGTCGACGCCGCACGTGAATACTTGGACTGGTTCGAACGGATGGGCATCGTCACGAAGGTCACAGATTCGCCAGCTACCTACGAACGGAATCAAGAGTACCTGAACTGGCGACGCGTCCAAACGCTTCGACGCCGGTACACAACTGAGGAGTTACTCGACCTGTTGCGGTCGGAATCAGAGCGGGCGGACGCACTCGCAGTTGAATTCGACGCCGAGTCCCCGACGGGCGTCTCGATCACACAGTATGCCGCAGCAAGCGACCAGTCTATCGAGGCGGTCTGGGAGCAACTCTCGGCGTGGGAAACCGCGCTGCGTCGTGTGTCTCTCCTCGAACGAGCACTCACTCCCACGTCCGGCGAGGCTACAGATCGCGAATCCGCAGTATGACTGCCGACCCCGATGACGAGACGGGGGATTCAATTTCTGGCGGGCCGGTCGATTTCGACCGGCTGGCGGTCATCCGCGAGCGTCTCACGACGGACGATCGGTTCAGCGAGGTCGGTGACCAGCCTAGCTTCGCGCCCGAACGACTGGTCTGTCAGTACGATCGGCAACTCTACCCTGACCGCGTTCGAAGCGCTCGTCTGGAGATCGTCTGGTTCGAAACCGGGGATTTCTCGCTCCATTATCACGAAACACACAACACGGGGGCGTTCGATCACCGATGGGATAGACATCCGTCTGGGCACAACACTCGTGATCACATCCATCCGGGGCCGGACGCACCGACACCGGGTGACGATACGACACACCCGAATGACTGGCGTGACGTCCTCTCGACGGCACTTTCGGAGATCGAAGCCCGCCAGCGCGGCTTCTGGACCCGGTAGTCCCGTCGATGGGGTTAGGTGACCGGCGTGTGGGGTCTCGCGTATGGACGCAGTCATCCCCGCTGCCGGACGCGGCAGTCGGCTCGGCAAGCTCACCGACGACCAGCCGAAAGGCCTCGTCGATGTCGCGGGGCGACCGCTGCTCGCACACGTGTTCGAGACGGCAGTCGAGGCTGGGGCCGACGAGTTGGTCGTGATCGTCGGCTACGAGGCGGCCCAGATCGTCGACCGGTTCGGTGACACCTTCGAGGGGGTTCCGATCACCTACGTCCACCAGCGCGAGCGACTGGGGCTCGGGCATGCCGTGCTTCAGGCCGAGCCACACGTCGACGGGACGTTCCTGCTCGTGAACGGCGACAACGTCTTCGCGGGGAGCGTCGAGCCCGCAGTCGAGGCTGTTGGGGAGGCTAACGCGGTGCTCGCGGTCGAGGAGGTGTCGGCGGAGGTCGCGGCGACGACCGGCGTGATCGAGACGGACGAGCGGGGGCGCGTGACGGAGATCGTCGAAAAGCCGGACGACCCGCCGTCGACGCTCGTGACGACTGGGTGTTACGTGCTTCCGGAGGATGTGTTCCATGCGTGTGCGCTCCTTCGGCCGTCAGCCGAGGGTGAGTACCAGTTGAGCGAGGCCGTGGGGTTGTTGGTGCGGGCTGGGTACGAGGTCGAGACCGTACGGCTGGGTGAGCGCGTGAACGTGAACACGCCGGAGGACGTGGGGCGGGCGAGCGAGTTGGTGCGTTGGGAGAGCGAGACGGGTTCCTGATACTTCGCTGTGTCGAGTGTTCTCGGAGACAACCAGCGACAGGGCTCGCATCACACCCCACTGAGTCAAGTGTTCAAGACGAGTGGCCCTCGCGTTCAAGCAGAAAGTCTCGACGCGTATCTGCGGCATCGTCGCCGCATCGGCGTATTGCGGAAGCTTCCGAGTTAGATCGCGTTCAGCGGCGGGGGACACACCTCATTTCGCCTGTGTCGGGGAGGGCCCTGGCAGGGTTCTCCCGATTACCACTCGCTCACCAGCAGAGCATACGAAATCTGCTCTCTCTTAATTCACAAATCGGACGGGTAAACGCGATCTCCAGTTAATACCCCCGTTAGAGGGTATCGTGTCGGGATAAGGGGAAACAAGTGGGAATCCACCATACGGGGGGTGGTTAGAGGGCCCCACTTCCGACTGATTAGAAGAAGAAGAGTCCCGCATCAATAGCCGACTGTGAACAAACGCATAGAGATCAGCGCGGAGGCCAGAACAACACAAACTGAACAACATATGTGAAGCCTCCCACCTGATGACTGATCCGGTATGCGGACTTGCGCTACTCTCAGGTGCTTCGGGGTTGCGACCGAGGCTGGTGAGTGCTGTTGGGAACGGGACCTCTCTCAGTCCCCCCCGCATCAATCGATAGGCCTTCGCAAAATCATACGGAATTTGGGAAAAATACTCGCCGAAGGTCGATGCTACAGATTCCTGTCCCGACCCGAAATAGTGGCACCGCCACAACTCATCTAGCTCCCAAGCGAACCATATCGAACCAAACATATTATTTTCGGAAGTCATTCCTCCGGCGGACGGTGGGTGTTCTGCTGGCACGGCCGCGGTACTTGGTTGGGCTGTGGCTCCGCCCTGAGAGGGCGGTATTGATCAAGGGGAACCCCTGCTACGGAGTGGATCTTCTTCTTTTTATCAGTCGGATCTGCGACCCCCTAACCGCATGACGACAACGCAATTCCAGTGGAAGCCCCTACCACTTCTACGACCCCTGTTCGCACCCCCTCTCACCCCCCATCTAATTGCGGGGGCCGGCGGCTTGGAACAGATCTCGTTGGGTCGTCTTGTCGCGTGCGAGTTCTCCTGCGGATCTGATCACGAGGACGCTGCCTCTCTTGTTGTATCACATATACATTTGATATATGTCATACATACAGTTACTCGTCCAGTCACTCTCAGGATCTCACACCCACCACATAGTGATCGGCTCGAACACCTGCGAGGCTAGTTGAAAATATATTTACTTTTTGAGGTGTGTCGGCGGCCGGTAGCGCCAGCGGCGGTTCGTCCGCAGCACCAGTCGATCGTTTATCGACCCTGTCACAATTGATCGCGGTAGTCGACGATCCATCCGCTGGGAGAGATACGAGACAAGCTCCGGACGTAACGTCGCACGCGAGAGCGTTGTGCCGGAGTCCGGAACCGTGTAGATATCCCGAAAGATCCGTGCGGCGGCAGCTTCAGGCGTTCCCGTCAGCCTGCTGTTCCAGGAGTCGGTTGGGCGGTACTGCTCGAAGTTCGACCCCGCTTGCGAGAAGACGGTGGCGGATTCAAGCCCTGTTGCGAGGGATGCCGGTCGGGCCGGCCGGTGGATCGGTGTTGTTGCCGCCTGCGCGGCGTCGTGGCTTTCATAAACGTGGTGTTCGCCGTCGGTAGGGTGCGTTAGTGTGGCTGTTCCAGTGGTCGACTCCAACTGCGGAAGCTCGTCCGCAATCGCCTCAAGTGGCCCGAGGAAGTCTCCCTGGGCGACGATGGCACCGTCCACCTGGCACTGGAGGTCGTTTGTCGGGGTTACGACCCACTGCTCTGGTGGAGAGTCTATTGGCCGCACAACGACCCCAGCAGTCCCGTGTAACAGTGCGGGCTGGCGGTACAGTGGTGTTTCAGTCTCACTCGGCCGTGCGTCTTTGAAGGGTTGGAGCAGCGTCATCGCCGCCTGTTTCGCGGCGGCGCGTGTCTCGGTAAAGACGCGGACGCCTGCGAGTGTCGGATCATGAGACGCCTGCCAGACGCTGCCGAGCAGTTGGCCGCGATTCAACTCCTCAGCCACGAGATACGCGAGCGTGTGGGTGCCTGACGGCATCTCCAGCTCGAAGGGTACCGGCGACAGCGAGCAGTCAGTTTCGATGACGTCGATGCCGTGTTCGAAACACCATCGCAGCACGGCCCGTTCGAACGGCGACGCTGCCCCATCGACCGATGCTGGTGTTGTTCGTGTTGCGTTCGCTGTTGGATCTTGTTCAGCGACAGCCATCGTATCCGGGACAGCGACTGGTGTCACGGGCCGGATGCGAACTGTTGTCCGCCCAGCGACGTCGTCCCAGACCGATCGCGGGTACTGGCGGCGGACGACGGGGAACAACGCCGGCAACTGCTCGGCTGCGACGGGCAGTTGGCCGGTCACCCCGAGGCGTTCATACGCGTCGGCACGGGGATCGCTGGGAGCCTGTGCGAACACCTGTGCGTATTCGTGGGTGGCGTCAGCGAGGTCGGCCGCTCGGTCGGCTCGCCACGCTTCATATGACGGGAGGAGCGACTTTCGGAGGACGGGAGTTTCATTCTCATTGCCGGGCAGTCGGTCGTCGGTCGTCAGCTCCCAGCCGTGTTTCTCGAGGAGGTCCCAGTTGGTGAGCGTCTTGGAGCCGCCGAGATGCTCGCTTACTGCGATGGGTGGATCAGCACGCGATTGTGCGAGCCTCTCGCGGGTGTCGATCTGGGATGTCGGTGTAAAGTCGACCAGCCGAACGGCGATGTTGGTGGTCTCATCTGGCCCGCGGCTCGCGACAACCGCAAGCGCGTGCGGCCGGTCACCAACGGCCGCGAGAGCTGTTTCTACGGCTGGTGCGGCCGTGTCGAATCTCGGCGATGTGGTCTCTGTTGGGATGAGTACTCGCTGGGTGGCAGCGCTACTGGCACCAAGTGGGCTTGGATCGACGGTAACGACGCTGATCCCAACTCGATCGGTACACCGCTGGTGTAGACAACTCGCAAGTGTCTGTGTCGCAGGCGTTACGTCCGTTGTCTCGACTGTCGAGAGCGACGGGAGTGTTGTCGCGTTGTCGGGTGTTGGCGCGGATCCAGCCCACAGCAGCGTTCGCTGGCGGGTCACGCCGGGCAGCGATAGGTACGTGATCGGGCCACAGTCGTACGTCCAGAGTGCCTCATGGACCACGGCTGCGAGGGTTCGTTCGATCGGTATGGCGTACGACGGCTTGTCGCTATTCGGGTTAAGGACGATTTCGAGCGCTTGCCACGGGTGGTCGGCTGTCGCTGTCATCTGTTTGGATAAAAATTGTTTGTGAGCGGTGTCGGCCGCGGTTAGTCGGTCTCTTCGGTGGGTTCGGTGTCGTCGTCCGGATCGTAATCGGCCGGGGCGTCCGCCTGATGCGGTGAGTCGATTCCGGGCTCGAATAGCAAATCAAACCCATCGAAATAGCGGTAATCATTCCCTGTGCCGCTCGTTTTTGCCTTTTTGACTGGCTTTGGGAGATGTCCGCCGATCACCGACCGAATTGGTGCTGGGTACTGCGAGTGGCCTTCGAACCACTGCGTGAGCGCTGCGTCGAGGACATCGTAGGTCAGTTCGGCACCGTCGCGCTCGACAATGAGCTCCTCAGAGAACTGCTGTACCCCTGCTTCGTGACTCTCAGATTTGTCGGTGGTCTCCCAGTCGGGCCGGGGGTCATACACCCGCAGCTGGTCCGTCTTCTCGTCTCGGTAGGCGACGGTGACGAAGTCGAGATAGCTCAGCGCAATCGGGACATGGGGTTCTCGGATCTGCGTCCAGTCGGCGAGGAACGCCTGCTTTTCGCTGTACTCCATAATGACCGTCCCGTCGGCGGTTTCGACGCGATGGGTTCCATCGTCGGTCTTTCGGTAGTATCCACACTGCGTCTCGCTCGCCGCTGTGCTCGTTGCCGTGGTGTCATCCTCGGTTGGCGCTGTCGGCCACTCGAACGTGCCGACATCATCAGTTACGGGCCCGCGGGTCAGTTCGCCGTCGTCATCACGGACGCTGATCGTCTGGCCTGTAATCCGGTAGGTTGTGTTCCCGTCGCCGGCCCGAACAAGTGCTCGCCCGTCCGGCGACCGAACCGAATCTGTTCTGTTGTATGTGATGATGCCGTTGTCCTCGGTGTATTTATACGGTTTATTGAGATGGCTGTAGCCCCGTTCCACGTCCGCTTGGTTATAGACGAAGACGACGTGTCGGTCGGCCGCGTACGCCCGCTCGGCGTTAATGAGCGTGTTCGAGCCCTTCGTGATATTTTCGTCTTCACACTCGATGGCCACGACCTCTGAGTCAACCTCGATGCCGAGGGTCTCGATCATGCCATCGACGGCTGTGAGTCGCTCATCCGGCACCGAATCAGCGTTTTGATCGACTTTGTGAATCTCATCACCGCCCTCAGAAAAGGCCCGACGCGTGTACTGTTCGAGCGAGCCGTGGCCGGCGCCACCCTCGTTTGCGACGGCCGTTTCGTCTGGGGCCGCATCGGTCAGTCCTTCTCCGACGCCGAACTGACTGGGCGTTTCGATTGTGATCAGTTTTACCGAGTTGAACACCGGCGCGGACCGGCCCTTAACGTCACGCCAGGGGTTCGTCTCCCACCGCTGGGTGACCGTCCAGACGAACGGGAGCAACTGCGGCTCGAACAGTGAAACCCATCCGTAGCGACTGAATTCGTTTTTTAGTAGGGGTTCAGTACTTGTGTCACCGTTCAGGAGTCGTCGATGTTCTTTCTTCCCGAGAACGACTGTTCGGACCGTCTCTGCGTGCCGGCGGATTTCCGAACGCGGGTTGTACTGGTTAGCCAGCGCGTAGTCGTATCTGGCCTCGTAGCTATCAGGTCCGTCGATGGTGTGGGTGTAGTTGGTTTTCCAGTAGCGGTTCGCGAGGACAGGATCGTGGTTCGAGACGAGGTTCCCATTCCCGAATACTCGTTCGAGGTCGGTTGGTTTGCCGTCGGCGACGAGTTTCGCGAACCCGCGGTCGCCGACGTAGTTGTCCTTTGGGCGGTAGGTTGCGAGCCGCACTGACATGTTGTAGCTGCCGTCCTCGCCAGCGACGATCACCTGATAGATGAACGGGTCGTGGCCCTCTCGGAGCGCCTTGAACAGCTCCTCGAGCGGCTTTGCTTTGGTGTTGCCTGGGATCGGCCGGTTCCCGTCTTCGATCGAGTAGAGTCGCGTCGTTGTGACGTCGGTGACCCCGACCGGTTCGAGGTCGAGGTGACCGACTTCCACGTTGACCGACTCGGGGTAGCGGCGCTTGACTGCCTGCGTGAGGACGCTTAGCGGCCGCGAGTAGAGCTCTTTGGTGAAGTCGTCGAGCGTTGATTGCGTGTCGCTGCGGCCATCAAGTGCGAACGGGCGCGGGTGGAGAACGAACTCCAAGCCCTGGGGCCCCGGGAACATGAGGATCTCGACGCTCTCGATGATAGATTCTCCACAGACATCGCTCAGGACCCACGTGAGAACGCCGTTGATTGCTTCGGGGAGTTCCTCGCGTTTGGCTGGATCCCGTGGGAGCCGGATTCGGAGGGCGTTCTTGCGTTGGGTTGGCTCGCCGGTGAGATCCGGGACTTCCGTCTGGCCGTCCGGGACGTGTTCTGGTGCCGGTAACTCGTCGTTGTGGTTCGTCGGTCTCGATTCGTTCGTCGGTTGCTTGGGTTGGATGGACATGGTGGTGCGCCGACTGCGTCGACGTGTGTGCTACTATTGGCCCGTAGTCGGACAAGCAAATCCAGCCGATTTGATGGATCCTTTCGTCAAAACTAGGCTGAGTTGGGGCGGATCGTCAGGGATTTATATACTCTATCAAGGAAATCGCGATAG
This sequence comes from Halorubrum sp. GN12_10-3_MGM, assembly GCF_005435235.1. Lineage (NCBI taxonomy): Archaea > Methanobacteriati > Methanobacteriota > Halobacteria > Halobacteriales > Haloferacaceae > Halorubrum > Halorubrum sp. GN12_10-3_MGM. The sequence goes on along the minus strand of NZ_SGUB01000040.1, from coordinate 971 downwards.
TGATGCCGTCACACGACGACAGGGATCGTGGTATTCTCACAGCTACTGATCGCGAATGGCTCCGTGAACAAACAGACGGATCGACCCCAGGGACCGCCAATCAGCGTGACTACCAACGTCGGCAAGCAATCCAAGAGCGTGTAACGAACGCGCTTCGTGATTTTCAACTGCTCACGGAGGAGCTTCCTGAATCACTGCTCCGTGATATTCTCGTCGGCCTTCGTCATGAGGGAGCCTACCCAGACAGTCTCTCGTACGGGATCGCCTTTCTGTATACGCTCGCGAATGAACAAGAATACCTCCAACATGCCATTACCACGGGTCACGAGGCTGGCGCCCACCGATTTCTCACCTTCGAAACCGCTCTCGCTGACGGTGTAACAACAGCGCGAGAGTATACTGACTGGTTCAACTCCCCGAACTCAGATGTGTCCCCACGACAGACTCTCTACGAGATACCTCCAACTGAAGAAATCAGTATCGCAGATATGTATCACCAATGGAGAGAATACGGGAACTGGACAGACCCAGAAACTGGCGAGAAACTCTATGAATCTGGACGCTATCCACCCTCCGAAGCAAAACAAATCGCGCTTGCAAATATCCACGCAGCAATCGCAGACATCCAAACTGAAGATGGGCCACGAAAACTGTCTGTCCCATCTGAGTTCCAACATCTCGTTAACGACAATTGAGATACAACGGGTGAGCAAGCCTCTTCAGATTCGTCTTGACACAGCAGTGAACTACCCTACCCTACTCGCTCACGGCTGACGCCGCTCGCTCCTTGAGGGTAGGGCTTCCTGCTTCTACGACGCGCTTTGCAGACACCGAATGGGTGTCGGCAGGGAGCGCAGTCTCCACAGGCGTATCTTCGGGCCATCCCAGCCCTAATTCAGCAAAGCCTCTCTGCAAGACGTTCATCGCCGCATTCGCGTCACGGTCACATTCAAACCCACACGAGGGACACG